>CASEIX010000020.1 GCA_949288095.1 uncultured Eubacteriales bacterium | reverse complement strand
AATTCATAAAATACCTTCTTTCTCAAGAAGCACCTATACTTACTATTATACAACTTTCTTTTAATCTTACAATAATTATTAAAATACAATTAAATTCTATTTACTTTTATTTGAATAGAATTTACTTTTTCAATTCACTAATTAATTTTTACAAGTAAAAAAATATAAAAACCCTATACAAAAAATAATTTTCGTTATATAATATGAAGGATTAAATGGAATAATTTGCATATAATTAAGTATTAATAATCGAAAGGATTGAAAAAAAATGAAATTAAAAGAAATGTTAGTAGGTTTAGAAAATTTAAAAGTAAAAGGAGATTTAGATATTGAAATATCTGGAGTTGAAAACAATTCAAAAAATGTAAAGCAAGGATATTTATTTGTAGCGATACAAGGTTTTTCAACAGATGGTCACCAATATGTGGAAAATGCCATAGAAAATGGTGCAGTAGCCATTATGGTACAAGAAGGTTGTAACTTAAAAGGTGCTAAAATACCAGACGATATAACTGTTGTCATGGCAAAAGATACAAGAGAGGGATTAGCGATTGTATCAGATAATTTTTATGATCATCCATCAAGAAAATTTAAATTAATTGGTGTTACAGGAACAAAAGGAAAAACAACAACAACTTTTATGATAAAAGAAATATTTGAAAAAGCAGGGAAAAAAGTAGGATTAATAGGAACCATTGCAACATATATTAATGGAAAGAAAGTAAAAGAAAGCGATAGAACAACACCAGAAAGTTTAGAATTACAGCAAACTTTTGATGAAATGGTAAAACAAGGTGTTGAAGTTGTTGTTATGGAAGTTTCATCACAAAGTTTGAAATTAAACAGAGTAGAAGGGTGTGAGTTTGATATTGTTGTATTTACAAACTTTTCAGAGGATCATATCAGTCCAAAAGAGCATCCAGATATGGAGGACTACTTTAACTCAAAATTAAAATTATTTAAAATGTGTAAAACAGGAATCACAAATGCAGATGATTTACATGGAGCAAAAATACCAAGATTATTCCCAGATAGTAATATTACAACATATGGAATTGATAATTATGCAAATCTTTTAGCAAAAGATATTACTATTACAAATTCTTATGTAGATTTTAAAGTAAAATTAAAAGATAGAAATGAAAGAGTAAAAACAGGAATACCTGGAAGGTTTAGTGTATATAATTCATTAGCGGCTATTTGTGTTGCACAAAAATTTGGAATTGCTCCTGAAAAGATAAAAGAAGCGTTGGCAGAGGTAAGAGTACCAGGAAGATCTGAATTAGTAGATAATAAAAGAGAAATACCAATCATGATAGATTACGCCCATTCACCAGAAAGTCTAGAAAATATATTACAAGCAACAAAAAGTTATACAAGAGGAAAAGTCATATCTGTATTTGGCTGTGGTGGAGATAGAGATGCTGGTAAAAGACCAATTATGGGAGAAATATCAGGAAGAATTGCGGATTTTACAATTATTACATCTGATAACCCAAGAACAGAAGATCCTAAAAAGATAGTAGACCAAATAGAAGAAGGAATGAAAAAAACAAATGGAAAATATGAAGTAATCGTAGATAGAACAGAAGCGATAAAAGAAGCTATCAAAATGGCAACTAAACGTGACATTGTTATTTTAGCAGGAAAAGGACATGAGCCATATCAAGAAATTAATGGAGAAAAATATCCATTTGATGAGAGAGTGATTGTTAGAGATATCATAGATGAATTAGAAAATGAAACAAAGAATAAGAAAAAATAAAACGAAAGAAAGGTTGGATTAAATTGATATTCGAGGCAAAAGTATTGATAATTGCATTTATTATAGCCATTATCATGGGATTTATCATTATACCAATATTAAAGAAAAGAAAAGTAGGGCAAATAGAGAGGGACGATGGACCACAATCTCATTTGAAAAAACAAGGAACTCCAACAATGGGAGGAATTATTATTATTATTACCATGACTTTGGTGGTAATAGGAACATATATATATTTATCAATGATTGGAGAAACAGATATAGCTCATAAATTGTTACCAATATTGTTATTGACGATTGGATTTGGCTTGATTGGATTTATAGATGATTTTAAAAAATTAGTATTAAAAAATACAGAAGGTTTAAAACCAAGTTATAAAATGATTGGATTACTGATTATTTCAGTAGCATATGTCATCTATTTAGTATATGGGTTACAAATTGAAACACAAACATATATACCAATTATAAAAACATATATGGATATACCTGTCTTTATCTATATACCATTTGCCATTGTTGTTATATTAGGAGCAACAAATGCTGTGAATTTAACAGATGGAATTGATGGTTTATCATCTAGTGTGTGTGCGATTATAATTACTACTTTAGCGATTATAGGAATTAGTTTACAATTATATGAAGTATCTATATTTGCAAGTATTGTCATAGGTGCAGTTTTAGGATTTTTAATGTTTAATATTCATCCAGCAAAAGTATTTATGGGAGATACAGGATCTCTTATGCTAGGAGGCGTTATATCAGGATTAGCATTATACCTAGAAATGCCATTATTATTACTTGTCATTGCATTAATACCAGTATTGGAAACTATATCTGTTATGATACAAGTGGTATACTTTAAAAAGACAGGAAAACGATTTTTCAAAATGGCACCATTACATCACCACTTTGAATTATCAGGTTGGAAAGAAAATAAGGTAGTCGTTGTATTTAGTGTAGTAACATTATTATTATGTATCATTGGACTAAAGATAATATAATTTAAGGAAGGAAGAAAGTAATGTCAAAAAAGAAAGGGAAGAGTTTTTCAAGCTTTCTAAAAAACCCAATTGATTTTACATTATTGATAACGATATTATTATTGTTATCAATAGGACTAATTATGGTACTTTCAGCAAGTTCACCATCAGCACTTTCTGAAAGTGGAAATAGTTACTCATATTTTTTTAGACAGGCAATTTTTGCAGTAGCTGGATTGTTTATGATGTGGGTAATTTCTAACATTGATTATCGATTTTATCAGAAATATTCTAAATTAGCATACATTATAGCATTCTTATTGCTATTAGCAGTACCACTTATAGGTAGAGAAGTAAATGGTGCAAAAAGATGGATATATATTACAGAATCACTTTCATTTCAACCATCTGAAATTGTAAAATTATTAATGATATTATTTTATGCAGGAATATTAGTAAAAAATAGAGATGAACTAAATAAATATGGAAAGGGATTTTTAAAACATATCATCATGATAGCACCAATCATTGTTCTGTTATTAATAGAACCACACTTTAGTGCATCAATCATTATTATTGGAATTGTAGCAATTATGATGATTATAGCAGGATGTAAATTCTGGCATTTTCTTGTATCTGGTTTAGTAGTAGGAGTACCTGGAATTATAGCATTAATTTTTTTAGAGCCTTATAGATTGCAAAGGGTTATTACATTCTTAAATCCATGGAGTGATCCAACAGGAGATGGTTGGCAGGTAATACAAAGTTTATATGCTATTGGTTCAGGAGGATTATTTGGAGCAGGATTAGGAGAAAGTAAGCAAAAGTATTTATACATTCCAGAACCACATAATGACTTTATTTTTTCAATACTAGCAGAGGAATTAGGATTTATAGGATGTGCAGTTGTTATTATATTATTTGCTATATTTATATGGAGAGGAATTTTAATTGCAATGAAATCTCCAGATATGTTTGGTAGTTTAATTGCTATAGGAATTACAGCACAAATTGCTATTCAAGTAATTATCAATATTGCCGTTGTTACTTCATCAATGCCGGCAACAGGAATGCCATTGCCATTCTTTAGTTATGGAGGTACATCATTATTTATATTACTCTGTGAGATGGGAGTGCTCTTAAATATTTCAAAAGCAGGGGCGAAAAAGGATTAAGGTGTATGTCTTTAATCCTTATTTTGTAATAAAGGAGAGAAAAAAATGAAAGTAGTTATTGCAGCAGCAGGAACAGCAGGTCATATCAATCCAGGATTAGCTATAGCAAAAAAAATACAAGAAGAAGAAAAAGATTCTAAAATTATTTTTATAGGAACAACAAGAGGATTAGAAAATGATTTGGTTCCAAGAGCAGGATATGAATTAAAAACGATTGATGCATATGGATTAAGTAAAAAAATATCTATTGAAAATATAAAAAAGATGATAAAAACATTAAAAGGGTTTGGAGAAGCAAAAAAAATATTAAAAGAAATCAATCCAGATATTGTTATAGGAACTGGAGGGTATATTTGTGGTGCAACCATATCAGCAGCTCATCGATTGAAAATTCCAACAGTGTTACATGAAAGTAATGCTTTCCCAGGAAAAGCAGTCAAAATGTTAGCTAAAAAAACAGATACGATTTTAGTATCTTTTGAAGATGCAATAGAAAGAATAAAACATGCAAAAAAAATTGTATATACAGGAACACCTGTAAAAATAAAGAAACAAAATTATACAGAAGAACAAAAAGCAAAAATAATAAAAAAAGTAGGATTAAATAGTCAAATGCCAATTGCTTTAGTTTTTGGTGGCAGTCAAGGTGCAAGAAGAATTAATCAAGCCATCATGGAAATTATAAAATTAGGATTAAATGAAAATTATCAAATGATTTTGGCAACAGGACCAAAACAGTATGATATTGTAAAAGAGGAACTAGAAAATCATCATAAAAATATAAATCATATAAAAAATATGAAAATTCTTCCATATATATATAATATGGAAGAAATAATGAATATCGTGGATGTGATTGTGGCAAGAAGTGGTGCCATGACGATTACAGAAATTGCAAATTTAGGAAAACCATCTATATTAGTCCCATTACCAAATGTGAGTCATGATCATCAATTATATAATGCAAAAGTCTTACAAAACATTGGAGCAGCAGATATTATATTAGATAATGAATTAACAGGAGAAAAATTAAATACGAATATAGAAAAAATTGTATTAGATAGCCAGAAATGTAAAGATATGGGAGAAAAGGCATTAACTATTGCGACTGATGATGTGGAAAATAAAATATATGCACAAATTATAGAAACTATAAAAGAAATAAATAAATGAGAGGGAAAAGAATGTTTAGAAGTATTCAATTTAAAATAATTGTTGTATTCTTTTTAATAGGCATTATTGTGATTACAGGATTAGGTCTTGTATATATACAATCAATCAACCATTTAGAAATGAATCTTAGTAATAAAGAAATTGGAAATATAGAGGAATTAGCCCAATATATTGAACAAATGCGAAATACAAATATTACTGCATTAATTGTAGCAGGTGTTGTATTTTTGATAGGTGGGATTTTGATAGCAATTGTTTTGTCTAGATTTGTTATTTATCCAATTAATAAATTAATAAAAAGTGCGGAAAAGATAACAGAAGAAGAAAAGAAAAAAGATAAAACAAATTCGCCAAAAGAAGATGTTAAAAAGTCAAAAAACAAAAAAGATGTGGTAAATATAGAAGATGTATTAGGTGCTATGACAACAGAATTAAAGGAAAAGTTGAGTGAAGTTTCTACACAAAAAAATCAAATAGAAACCATACTTCTACATATGACAGATGGAATTATTGCATTTAATATGGAAGGAGAAATTATTTTAATTAATCCAGCAGCAAAAAAATTCTTGAGCATAGGACCAGAAGATATCACATTTGATGATATTTTTGCAAAATTTAAATTAGGAATTAATATGGAAAAAATTATTTATCTAGAAAACTGGACATCAACAGAACAAAGAATTCAAGTCGAAGATAAATACATGAATGTATTTTTTGCACCTTTTAAAAATGAATCAGATAGACCAAATGGTGTCATAGCGGTTGTACAAGATATAACAGAACATGTAAAATTGGATAATATGCAAAAAGAATTTGTGGCAGATGTATCACATGAATTAAAAACACCAATTACATCTATTATGGGATATGCAGATACTTTATTAGAAGGAGAATATGATAAAGAAACACAAGACAAGTTTTTAAATGTTATTGCAACAGAAGCAAGAAGGATGGCAAAACTAGTGACAGACTTATTAACATTATCAAGATATGATAATAACAAAACAAGAACACAAAAAGAATCATTTGACTT
>CASEIX010000019.1 GCA_949288095.1 uncultured Eubacteriales bacterium | reverse complement strand
TTTTTCTTGTTTATATCTTCATTTTACACAAAAATCAAAGAAAAAGCAATCCTTTTTGCTCAATTAAATCCTTTTAAATAGCATTTAACTGGTAACTAGAATTTACTTTTTCTAAATATATTTTACTTTTTCAGTTGACCATTTTATACCTCTTAAAAAATTTAACTAATCTGAAGCTCAAAGAAATACCTGCTTATTGCCTTTTCTTCTTTTTATTGATATACTGAAATTGCATTTTTAAGATACAATTACTTTATATATTTATTTTATATTTTAAGGAGGAATTTAAATATGTCTACACCACATAATGAAGCAAATTTAGGCGATATTGCCAAAACCGTTATTATGCCAGGAGACCCACTTAGAGCAAAACATATTGCTGAAAAATTTTTAGAAAATCCTAAATTGGTTAATCAAGTAAGAAATATCTATGCCTATACTGGAAAATATAAAGGAAAAGAAATAACCGTTATGGCTTCTGGAATGGGAATGCCTAGTATGGGAATTTATTCTTTTGAATTGTTTAAATTTTATGATGTTGAAAATATTATTAGAATTGGCTCTTGTGGAGCTTATGTTCCTGATTTAAATTTGTTTGATATTGTTTTATCAAAATCTATTTTTACAGAAAGTACCTATGCTTTAGGATTTTGTAATGATGATTGCCATTTAATTGATACTAGTAAAGAGTTAAACGAAATCATAAAAGCGACTGCTTCTGAAAGTCATGTGAATCTTATTGAAGGCGATACGATATGTAATGATAGTTTTGACCCATACATGACACAAGAAAATTTTGATAAATTTATGGACAGAGTTCATAAACAAAATTTTTATCCATTAAGTGCAGAAATGGAGGCTTTTGCTTTATGCTACAATGCAAAAATGTTAAATAAGAAAGCAACTTGTTTAATGACAGTTGTTGACTCAAGATTTGAAACACAATCTGCTACTTCTGAACAAAGAGAACAAGGATTAGATAATATGATAAAACTTGCATTAGATGCCAGCTTAAAATTCTAAAGATGATTTTATTTAAAATATAAAAATAAGAACCTGACCCGACATAGCAATCAAAGATTGCAGTCGGGTACCCCAGAACCTTGTTGTCTAAGACAATAAAAACTGAAACATTTGAATAAATTCCTATGTTTCAGTTTTTTATTATTTATATACTTTCCTATTTTTTGATTGATAATATTTTATATTTCATAACCCCTGCTGGTGCATTTACTTCAACTGTTTGATTTTTCTTAGCACCTAATAAAGCTTCTCCTAAAGGTGATTCATTAGATATTTTATTCTCAGCTAAATTTACTTCTGTTGAACCAACTATTGTATATTCAATTTTTTCATCAAATTCAACATCTAATACTTTAACTTTATTACCAACTTGAACAGTTTCTGTATCTATATCTTTTTCATCTATAATTTTTGCATGTCTTAATTTATTTTCTAATTCAGCTATTTTTACTTCATTTTCTGCTTGTGCATTTTTAGCTTCATCATACTCTGAATTTTCTGATAAATCTCCAAATCCTAATGCCACTTTTATTCTTTCTGCTATATCAGCTCTTTTTTCTGTTTTTAAAAAGTTTAACTCCTTCTCTAAATTATTATACCCCTCTTGTGTTAATATTACTTCTTTTTCTTCCATAGTAAATTCCTCCTTGAATTGCGTACTATATCGTACTTTCTTATTGTATTTACATACTTTCCATATCTTACGGCAGAAAATGAAATTTGTCAATACAAATTTCATTTTTTATTCTAATCTTTCATATATTTTTTAATGCCTCTCATATAGTCTATTCCAGAAAAGATTGTTGCAATAGTTTGTATAATCATCATAACTGTTACAGCTACATTTAATACAAAATCTGCTCCTTGTAAAGTTCCTGTAAAGCATGCTCCAAAAGCATGTAAATCTAAAAATGCTAAAATAATGGCTATCATTTGGGTAACCGTTTTTAGTTTTCCCCATTTTGAAGCAGCAATAACTTCTCCACCTTTTTCTACGGCAATTAATCTGTATCCAGATACCAAGAATTCTCTTGCTAATACTATAATTGGAATCCAAGCTGGTAACTTATTCATTTCTACTAACATTAGCATTGCTGATAATACTAAAATTTTATCAGCTAATGGATCTAAAAATTTTCCAAATGCTGTTACTTGATTTCTACTTCTCGCTATATATCCATCCAATTTATCTGTCGCTGAAGCTAAGATAAATATAAAATCTACGATTAAATATGTAATTGGTATTCCCCATAAATCTCCTTGTATTCCGAAAAATGGTATAATGACCATGATTGGTACTAAAATTACTCTAAATATAGTTAGTTTATTTGGTAAATTCATTTTTTGCCTCATTCCCTTCACAAAGGTTTGATTTGCGTTAAAAAATTTGAATTTTTCTAACATTCCCTTTTATTATCTTTTTTTCTTATTATATTTATATCTTTAAATTTTTATTCTGTCAACATTTCTATTGCTTTTTGTAATTGTGTATCTTGACTTCTGTCAACATTTAATACATTTTCTACACTATCAGGTAATTCTACTGTTTCGTCTGGTTCTATTCCTATTTTATTAATTTCTGTTCTATTTGGTGTTAAATATTTTTCTGTTGTTATCTTTAATCCACTACCATCTGGAAGTGTTAGTATTTGTTGGATAACACCTTTTCCATATGTTGTAGTTCCTACTGTTTTGGCTTTTCCTAAGTCTTTTAAGGCTCCTGCTAGTATTTCAGAAGAACTTGCTGTATTTTCATTTGTTAAAATGATAACTGGCATATGAATAATTGGGTCACTTTCATTTTTCTCTACAGTTTCTTTGTTATCTTTGTCTACTTCATATAATAGCACTGAATCTTTATCTGCAATATATTCTGCTATTTGTAAAGCTTCATCAACAATTCCGCCTCCATTATTTCTTAAATCAATAATTAGAGAGGTAATGCCTTGTGCTTGTAATTCTTCAAATTTTGTTTTAAATTCTTCTGCTGTATTTTCATCAAATGATGAAAACTCAATATATCCTATGTTATTTTCTAAAACTTCTCCTTCTACAGGATTAACAATAATATTTTCTCTTGTAATTTCAAAGTCTAATGTTTCTTCTCCTCTTAAAATTTGTAATTTAACAGTTGAACCTTCTTCTCCTTTTATTTTCGTTGAAATAACTGTCATGTCATCAGCTGTACATGGTTCTCCATTAACAGAAACGATATAATCTCCTGGTTGAATTCCTGCTCTTTCTGCCGGACTACCTTTTATTGGAGATAATACCATAATTTGGTTAGTTTTAGTATCTTCTATCATATAAATACCAATTCCTACAAAGTTTCCCATTGTATCTTGCATATAATCTTCCATATCTTCTTTTGAAATATATTCTGTATATGGGTCACCTAATCCTTCTATATAACCTTGTATAGCTCCCTCTTTTAAACTTTCTTCATCTACATCTCCTAAATAATATTTATCAATAACTGCTCGATAAGTGTCTAATGTTTGTGAAATATCTTGACTTTCATCAGATGTCATTAATGTCAAATATTTATTTAAACTATCTCCTTTTACAAAATATTGATAAAACCCTATTGATGTTATCATAAATGTTATAAATGCTACTAAAACAATAAGCATAATGGTTCTATATATTTTATATCTCTTTTTTTCCTCCATTGATTTCCTCCCTTTCATAAAATACTGATTTCTATTAATCTATTATATTTCACAATCCAATTTAAATTCCAAAAAGAAGGATAAAGGAGACTTTTCCTTAATCCCTCTTTTTTAGTTATTTATTATATAGAATTTTTCGACTTTTATTTTGTTCTCATATACGATTTCCTATATAACAATGTTACATTTTCTATGTATTATGGCAAATAATTTACTGGGTTAACCCTGTTATCATACAATCCTGGACTAGTTCTTACTTCAAAATGTAAATGTGGTCCTGTTGAATTTCCTGTGCTTCCGACATTCATAATTTGTTGTCCTTGTGACACATATTGTCCTTCTGATACTCTTATAGAACCTGCTTGTCCATGCGCATATAATGTATATAATCCATTATAGTGTGCAATAATAATGTAATTTCCATAACTATAATTTAAAGCTTTTGCCGTTACAACTACACCATCTGCTACTGCATATACTGGTTGTCCATTAATTCCTGCTGAGCCAAAATCTACTGCTCCATGATATTGACCACTTGAATAATACATATATGTTGTAATTCTTGAATACGCACTTGGAACTGGGTAGATAAATCCTGAACTACTTACAGCTCCTCCACCTGTTGAAGAACTTCCACTTGATCCACTTCCACTTGAGCTACTTCCAGAAGAACCACTACCAGAAGATGGTTTTTGTTGTGCTAATAATTTTTTAATTTCTTCTTGTTTTTGCTTAATTTCTGCATCAATTGATTTATTAGCTTCTTCTAATTCATCTATTTGTTGTTGTAAATTTTGTTCTTCTGAAGATAATTGTGATACATAAGCATCTTTCTCTGCTTTTGCACTTTGCAATTGAACAGATTTACTTTCTTTTTCTGCTTTTGATGTATCTAATTCTTGTTTACTTTGTTCTAATGTTGTTTTTGCTTCTTCTATCTCTTTTTTCTCATTTTCAATACTTTCCATCAAATGCATATCTGCTTCTGCTACTTGGGATACCATATAATATCTTGAAATCAAATCTGTTAAACTTTTAGAAGACAGTAATACATCCAAAAATGAAGTTTCTCCTGCTTCGTAAGTAGCTACCAACCTTTTTTCTAATAATTCTTGTTGTTTATCATAATCTTCTTGCTTTTGATTGATTTTGCTCTCTGCATCTGTAATTTGATTATTTAAATCAGATATTTTAGTATCTAATTCATTAATTTGACTTTCATAATCTGCAATTTCACTTTCAATGGCTTCTACTTGTTTTAATGTCTCACTTTTTTCTTGTGTTACTTGGTCTTTCTGATTTTCTACATCTTTCATTTTTTCCTCATTAGATGCTTGCTGATTTTGTAAGTCTTTTATTTCATCAGCATACACCATGACATGAAATTGTAGTACGAATATGATAATGATGAATCCCCCTAGTATTTTACCAAATATTTTTTTCATAAGTTCCTCCTTTTCCTCTATAACAAGGTCATTTCTTATATTTGTAAAATCCTATGAAGCATTTTTTATTAAGGTAAATATGGTGTTGGATTAACTGGTCTTCCATTAATTCTTACTTCAAAATGTAAATGATATCCTGTTGAATTTCCTGTTGTTCCGACACTCATGATTTGTTGACCTTGACTAACAGATTGTCCTGGACTTACTAATCTTGAACCTGGCGCACCATGTGCATATAAAGTCATGGTTCCATCATGGTGATTGATAACAATATATTCTCCATAACTTCTGTATGTTCCATTTGGATTTCTTAATGCTGTTGATGTAACAACTGTTCCTGCTTTTGCAGCTAATACTGGTTTTCCAGATATACCTGAACCACTAAAATCTACTCCTGTATGTCCACTATATCCCATCCAGCCACAAGTAATACTATATCCTACAATTGGTCTTATATATCCACTACTACTTGGATTATTTGTAATGTTAGATACATTTGAACTTCCAGAATTTGCTGCTTCTTGTCTTGCAATTCTTTCTAATTCTGCTTGTATAGCCCTTTTATCTTGTTCAAATTGTTCTAATTCTGCTTGTGTATTTTTTTCTTGTTCATTTAGTTGTGCTACATAAGTATCTTTTTGGCTTTTTGCATTTTGTAATTCTGTTGCTTTTTGTTGTTTTTCTGCTCTTACACTATCTAATTCTTGCTTACTAGTTTCAAGTGTTTGCTTTGCTGTTTCAATTTCTTGTTGTTCTGTTTTTATCTTATCCATTAATTCCATATCACTTTGTGTGATTTCAGATATCATATAATAGTTTGAAATTAAATCTGTTAAACTACTTGAAGAAAGTAATACATCTAAATAAGAGGTTTCACCTGCTTCATAAGCAGCAACTAATCTTTTTTCTAGTAATGCTTCTTTATCATCATATTCTTCTTGTTTTTCATTTAATTTACTTTGAGCCTCTTCTATTTGTGTATTCATATCTGATATTTTTGTATCTAATTCATCAATTTCTGATTGTGCAGAGGAAATTTGCATAATTAAGTCCTCTACTTGTTGTAATGTCTCTGATTTTTCTGCATCAATATGTTCTAATTCTTCTTTTGCTTCTTCTATTTTTTTATCAGTTTCATTTCTACTTGCATTTAATTCTGATTGTGTTACAGCAAATACAACATTAAATTGCAATAAAATAACTGCTATTACTATCATTCCTACAATTTTGAGTCCTATTTTTCTCATATCGTTTTTCTCCTTTTCCTCTCACATTTGTTTTTTAATATTGTGCTGACATATCTGTATCTTCTTGTGAATCTTCCTCTGCTTCTGTACCTGGAACAAGTCCATTTGTAATATATGGTATTGGATTTGTTACTACACCATTAATTCTCACTTCAAAATGAGCATGTGGTCCTGTTGAATACCCTGTTGAACCTACCTTTAAAATAGCTTCATTTTTCTTAACCGTTTGTCCTACTGTTACCAAAATCTCTGAGCCATGTGCATATAATGTAGAAATTCCTCCTCCATGGTCTATCATTACCATCTTTCCATATGCTGTATTATATTCTGCTTTTGTGACAATTCCGTCATTTGCGGCTACAAAATTGGCACCCATTGGTGCACTTATATCTACACCTGTATGTAATTTATATTGTCCTGTAATAGGATGTACCCTCATTCCATAATTTGAGGTAATTTTGGTATATCCTGGTACTGGCCAAGCAAGCACTCCCCCTATATAGGCTGTATCTAGTCCTTGCTTTGCAAGTTCTAATATTTGATTATTGACAGCTTCATATTGCTGTGTCATTTCATCAATTTGTGCTTGTTTTGCTTTTTCTTCATCTGATAACCTAGATATATAATTTTCTCGTAGTGCCTTTGTGTTTTGTAACACGGTTGCTGTTTTGGTTTGTGTTTGTAATGCTGTTGCTAATGATTGTTGATTTTTTTCTAATTTTTGTTTTGCTAATTCAATTTCTTTTTTCTCTGATTCCACTTCATCTAACAAATCTTTATCTACTGATGCAATTTCTGTAATCAAATAGTAATTTGATAAAAACTCTGAAATATTACTTGATTTTAAAAGTACATCTAGATATTTTGTGTCACCAGCTTCATAAATAGCTACTAATCGCTTTTCCATGATGTCTTTTTGTTTTTCATAATTTGCTTCTGCTACATCTAATTGTGATTGAATACTTGCAATTTCTTCTTGTAATGATTTTACTTGTTCATCTAGTTCTTCTATTTGATTTTCTGATTCTCTAATTCTTTCATCTAATTTTTCTATTTGTTGCAAATTTTCTGATAGTTGGCTTTGCACTTCTTCTAATTCTTCATTAGATTGTTGTATCTGATCTTGTAAATCTTGTTGTTGTGTTTGTAAATCTGTTAAATTACTATCTGTTTGATTAGTTGTATTATCTTCTGCATAAACTGCAGTTATATATGTACAAATGATGATAAAAGCTAAAACAATACATAAAAATTTACGCATGCTCTACTCCTTTATACTTTTAAATATTTTCTCATAGAAATAATACTTCCTATGGCTCCTATTCCAATTCCTAGTAACATATATATAAATATGATTGAACTAAACATATCTGAGAATCCTACTAAGCTAACACCTACTGTTCTCATAAATTGTGAATTTACCATTTGTTCTGCTATAAAATTATATGCAACTGCTACAATAAGAATAGAAATCGCACTTGCAATAATTCCAATAATCATACCTTCTACAATAAATGGCCATCTGATAAATCCATTTGTTGCTCCTACATATTTCATAATAGAAATTTCTTTTCTTCTTGCATGTACAGTTAATTTGATTGTATTTGCAATAATGAATATAGATATGATAATTAATAATGCTAAAATAACTCCTGTTACAATTTTTATTCCATTTGCTAAATCAATTAAAGTTGATACAGTTTCATTTGAACTTGTAATTTTTTTTACATTTGCTAAACCAGATATTTCATCTTGTACTTGCTGACTTAGTGTTAAATCTGTTAATGTTACAACATATGAAGCTGTAAAAATGTTATTTTCACCATCATATCCATCTAATAAATCTTCATTTTCTGCAAATCTTTCTTTCATTTGATTTAATGCTTCTTCTTTTGATATATATTCTGTTGTATTAACACCATTTATTTTACTAATTTCTTCTCCTAATTGTTTGATTTGTTCATCTGTTGCTTCATCTGTTGCAAATACTTGTATTCCTTGTGCTTCTTCAACTTCTTGTACAAAATGGTTAATATTTTCACTTAAAATTAAGAATACACCAAATATAATCATAGTTGCACACATAATCATAAGTGATGCACCTGTTGATTTTTTATTTTTAAATACGTTACTAAATCCTTCTCCAATTAAATATCCTAATATATTATATTTCACAGTTCATACCCACCTTTTTTATCGTCTTTTATGATTTCACCTTTTCTAATATGAATAACCCTTTTCTTCATCTTGTCAACGATATCTTTCGCATGTGTTGCCACAACAACAGTTGTTCCTCTCATGTTAATGTCATTTAATAATGTCATGATATCCCATGCTGTGTCTGGGTCCAAGTTTCCTGTTGGCTCATCTGCAATTAGCATAGATGGATTGTTTACCAAAGCTCTAGCTAAAGCAACTCTTTGTTGTTCTCCTCCTGATAGTTCATTTGGATACATTTTTGCTTTTCCACTTAAACCAACTAGTGAAAGTACCATTGGAACTTGTCTTCTAATATGTCTTGGGGTTGCTCTTACAATATACATGGCATAAGCAACATTATCATATACGGTTTTGTCTGGTAATAGTCTGAAATCTTGAAATACAACTCCCATACTTCTTCTTAAATATGGAATTCTATTTGGTTTTAAAAATGTAGTATCTTTTCCATTGATTATAATATTTCCTGAAGTTGGTTCTTCTTCTTTTAAGATTAATTTGATTAAGGTAGATTTACCACTACCTGAAGATCCAACTAAAAAAGCAAATTCACCTTTATCAATTCTGAAATTTGCATTTTTTACTGCCTTTGTACCTGTGTCATATGTCTTTGTGACATTCCTAAATTCAATCATCTTTTGCTCTCCTTATCTATTTTTTCGCATAATATTCTATTATATATTTTATTCTATCTAATCATAACAATAAAGAACAAAATTTGCAATAGTTTTTACCTAAAAAAACAATAGAAAATGTTGGTTTTTTTGCATTTTCTATCGTTTTTCTTCGTTTTTCTTTATTTCAAAAAATTCACACAAAATTCACATTCTTTTGGCCTGTCAAAAAAAATCTTTTTTCTCCATTTCTTATTTTTAGCATGCCTCTTGTTTTCTTCCAAATAGATTTAGAATTTTCTCTAAAATTGTTTGCCAAAAATGTCTTTTTTCAGGCATATAAACTTGCAACTCTTTACTTGTATTTTGCTCTCCTGATGGCTCTTTCTTTTCTATTTCTGTACTTTGATTTTGTAATAAGGCGGCTTTATCTTCTTCACTAATTGTTTGCTCTCTCATAGAAGCCAATTCTTTTTCTATTGTACTTTTTGGTGCTTCTATCGTTTTTTGTTTATACACATCTGTATCTAAGAAATTCATAATTTCTGTTTGTAATAACATGATTTCACTTAAAAATTCGATTGGTTGTGTCTGATTATTTTCTATCTCTTTTCGTATTTCTTCTATTTTTTTCACTATCCAATCTGCTCTTTGTTTATCCACCTTATCTATTTTTTCAGCCTTTTGATAAATATTTGCTAAACTATTCATAATCGCATTTTGTATTTTCTTTACTTTTTCCTCTTTTTCGTATTCCATTGTTTTCTCCTTTGTATTTTATCTTTATTCTTTTACTTTTTTTGCAATCTCTTCACTTGTTAAGCCAAAATATTTTAATAATTCTACTGCATTTCCAGATTTTCCAAAAGTATCCTTAATTCCCATTCTAACTAGCTTGCAAGGATATTCTTCTGTTAATACTTCTGCAATTGCACTTCCTAATCCACCAATAACACTATGATCTTCAATAGATATTAATTTTTTAGTTTCTTTTGCTGATTTTACAATCATTTCTTTGTCAATTGGTTTAATGGTATGCATATCTACAACTCTAATATGAATTCCTTCTTTTTCAAGAAGTTCTTTTGCTTTTATTGCCTCTGGTACAACCACTCCTGTTGCAAAAACAGTAGCATCTGTTCCTTCTCCTATTTGAACGGCTTTTCCAATTTCAAATGTTTGATTTTCTTCATAAATACCTGGTGTTGCCAATCTTGCCAATCTTACATATACAGGTCCTTTTATATTTGCTATTTCTTTTATTAAACATTTTGTTTCAACATCATCAGATGGGCATAACACTATCATATTTGGTAAAGCTCTCATCAAAGCTAAATCTTCTAACATTTGGTGTGTTGCACCATCTTCTCCTACTGTAATTCCACAATGTGTTGCACATATTTTTACATTTAAATTTGGATAACAAATACTTGAACGAATTTGATCATAAGCACGTCCTGCTGCAAAAGCTGCAAAAGTGCTAACATATGGTATTTTTCCACAAGATGCCATACCTGCTGCCACTCCCATCATATTTGCTTCTGCTATTCCCATATCAAAAAATCTCTCTGGAAATTTTTTAGCAAAAATACTGGTTTTGGTTGCTGCTGATAAGTCTGCATCTAATACCACTATATCTTTGTTTTCCTCTCCTAATTTTTCTAACATCTCTCCATAACTTTGTCTAGTTGCTTTCTTTTCTTCTTTCATGAAACTCTCTCCTTTCATTTTTCTTATATTTTTTCTCACAAAGTTGCTCCAATGATACCTGCATCATTATCTAATATTGCTGTTTGAATATTGATTTCTTTTCTTTCGTTAAATAATAAATTATCTTTTAATAATTTTGATTTTAATTTTTCTAAAAAAACTTCTTCATAAAACACAAAACTTCCACCAATTCCAATGGCTTCTGGTTCAAAAATATTGATTAAATTTGATATTCCTATACTTAAATAGTCTATATATTGTTCTATTAATTTATTGATTTGTATATATTTAGAATTATTTTTATCTGTTTTTCGTAATATATCCAATAATTCTTTTCCACTAGTTCTTTCATCTAGACCTAAAATTTCTCTTAAATTATCTTTGAATGCTTTCATAGAAGCATATGTTTCCCAACAACCTTTTTTGCCACATTTACAAAGTCTTCCGTTTTTTTCTATTAGCATATGTCCAAACTCACAACCCGGTAATTCCCCTGTATCTAATAATTCATTATGAATAACAACTGCTCCTCCGATTCCTGTTCCTAAGGTTAAGAATATACTTCTATCATATGATTTTAACGCACCATATGTATTTTCAGCTAGTGCTGCACATTTAGCATCATTTCGAATTTTTATTGGTAATTGTATTTTTTCTTGTAAATTTTTCACAATTTCATAATTTTTTAGCCCTAAATTAACAGATTTGACAACCGTTTCTTTTTTTACAGTTCCTGGTATGGCAATCCCCATTTCTGTAATTTTATATTGCTCTAAAAAATTTGCTGTTTTTTCAATGATATATTCTTCTATTACTTTTTTGATATTATTTTTCTCAGCCTTTGTAATTCTTTTTTCTACTTTTTCTAATATTTTTCCTTTATTATCCACAACTCCTATGGCAATATGACTACCACCTAAATCAATTCCTATCTTCATTTTAGGTTCACCACTTTCTTAAATTTGTGTAGAATATTTTTTCCTTTTTGATTATATCATATGCTTTTAAAAAAAGCATTATATTATGAAAAAAATTTATGGAACATTTAGATATCTCCAAAATGTTCCATAATTTTATTTCTTTATTTATTTTTAAATAACTTAACATGCTTCGTTTTTTTATACACCATATGCTGAGAATAAGAAATTTCCCATATATACTTGAATACATGGCACTAATACAACTAATACGAAGAAAATTAATACAACACCAACAATTGCATAAACAACTTGTGGTAAAACTTTCATAATTTTTTCCATAATGTTATCAATATCAATTTGCATATATTCTACTAATTTTTCCATCATTTCTGCTAAGTCTGTTTGCATACCAATTTTTAGCATCTCTGTTATCATTGATTTGGCTAATCCTGATTCTTCAAATGGTTCTATCCATGAACTACCTGTTAACATATTATTGATAGATGTTTCAATCATAGATAACATAACATAGTTTTTTACAACGTTTTTACTGACTTCGATAGAGTCTTGTATTCTCATTCCATTTCTCAAGTTTAGCAACATGGCCTTTAAAAATCTTGAGAAATCTAATGCAAATATTAACTCTCCAAAAATTGGCATTTTGTATTTAAAGTAATGGAAATTATATTTTCCTTTTGGTGTATTAATATAGAATATGATTGCTCCAGCGATAATCGCAATAATAATCACCGGTATATACCAATAGGCTATCATCATATCCACGACATCTGCAAACCATAAGGTGATTGCTGGTAATTCTTCATCTGTTCCTAATTCATCAAATATTCCTTGAATGGTAGGTATTGCAACTAATGTTCCTATAAATAGCATAACTAATAACAATACAAATTGAACAATATTAGGTATTAAGATAGATTTCAATTTTCTAGTTAGGGCATCTGATTCATCCAAGTATTTTACTGCTTGTTCTAGTGAATTAGTAAGTGATCCTGACAATTCCCCTACTTTTATCATATTGATATAAATATATGGGAATACATTAGAGTAATATTCCATTGTTGTATACATGTTTTCACCAGCTTCAACACCTGCTAATATATCTTCTAATATTCCTCTAAAAGATACATTTTCTGTGCTTTGAATAATGGTATCTAATGCATGTATATTATTAAAGTTTGCTTTTTTCAATAGATAAAAGTTTTGTGTAAATATCATAATATCTCTTGTTGTGATTTTTTCTGTTTTGGCAAAATATAGGTTGATTTTTTCCTTTGTTGATAATTGTTTTGGCTTACTTTTTCCTATATTTGTAGTATTTACATTTTTCATAATTTCATCTATATTGGTAATATTTTTCTTTGCTTTTTTTTGTTGTTTTCCCACATATCGAATTTGTTGAACATCAATTGGCAATAATCCATTACCTTTTAATGTTTTTAACAAACTCTGTCTACTTGGTGACTCTATCTTGTTTCTTACCACTAATCCAGTTTTTGTCATCGCCCTATATACATAAGTTGGCATGTTTTACCTCCTTTTTTACTAATTGTTAGCATTTTTCTTGATTTTTAGTTGCATAATTGTTCTATTTAATATTTCTTGGTTCTTCTCTTCTATTTGTGATTTGGCTTGTTCTAATGTAATTCTATCTTCTACAAACAATTCTGCTAAAGAATTGATTAATCCTATACTTCCTTTTTCTAGGTTACTTTGTATAGCATCCTCTATTTCAGATACACTTAATTTTTCTTTTCTGATAATACCTGCCACAATATTATCTACTACCATAACTTCTGGAACTAAAACTAATTTTCCATCAACACCTTTTAATAATCTTTGTGAAACAACTAGTTTTAATAAAGCAGATAATAGATATTTAATACTTGCTTGATCTCTTACTTCATAGAAGTTTATCATTCTATCGATTGTTTCTGCACAAGACTTTGTATGCAATGTTCCAATAACTAAGTGACCAGATTCTGCCATCTCGATAGCTGCTTCCATTGTTGTTCTATCTCTAATTTCTCCAATAACTAGAATATCACAGTCCTCTCTCAAAGAGTTTTTAACACCATCACTAAATGTTAAAACATCTCTTCCTCTACCTACTTCTTTTTGAACAATTAATGATTTTTTAGAATGATGTTTATACTCAATTGGGTTTTCTAGTGTTAATATCTTTTTATTTTGGTTTTCATTGATATAGTCTATCATAGAGTTTAAGGTTGTACTTTTACCAGAGTTCGTTTTACCTGTAACCAATATCAATCCTTGTGGTTGATATGTCATTCTTCTTACAACATCCGGAATTCCTAAAGATTCATAAGGTGGTAATTCATTTTTGATAAGTCTTAATGTACATGTTGGAATTTCATCTGAAGATGAAATATTTACCCTTAAACGAATATCTTTATATTCATAAGATAAATCTAATTTTTTGGTTTGATTATATACTTCATCTTTGTCTACATTTCCTCTTACTAAATAATCATATGCTTCTGTCATATCTTCTTCTGTTAATTCTTTCATCTCTTCAATTTCTACTAAATCTCTAGCAATTCTAAGCATTGGTTTATTCCCACATATCATGTGAACATCTGATGCATCTTTCTCAATTGCTATATCTAGGATTTTATCCATATTCATTTTTCAATTCCTCCTTAGTCCTTTTATTGTAGGCCATTTTTCCTTTCAAAATTAGAAAAATAATAATTTTTTATTTAACTCTTCTAATGTTGTTTCTCCTTTTAATACTTTTCTAATTCCATCAACAATCAAAGGTCTATATCCTTCCTCTAATGCTTTTTTTCTAAGTTCCATACTTGATGCACCTGAAACAATTAGTTCTTTCAGTTCATCTGTGATATTTAAAATTTCAAAAATTCCTATTCTATCATAAAAACCTGTTCCGTTACAATAATCACAACCTAAAGAATCATAAGTTTTCATATCTTTTAAATCTACTTTTTCACCATATTTTTCTAATATATTTGTTATGATGTCTTTTTCTTCTTTTGTAAATTCTCTTTCACGTTTACATTTTGGACAGATTCTTCTTACCAATCTTTGTGAAATAGCAGTTGCTAGTGTACTTGCAATATCATAATCTGATACACCGATTTTTCTTAATCTATTGATAACCTCTATACTATCAATTGTATGGATTGTTGATAATACATAATGTCCTGTTTGTCCAGCTTGAATCGCAATTTCTGCTGTTTCTCTGTCTCTAATTTCTCCCACTAAGATAATATCTGGATCTTGTCTTAATACAGTTCTTAATGCACCTGCAAAAGTTGTTCGATTATCAATTTCTATTTGGTTTAATCCTGGAATTCTGATTTCAACAGGGTCTTCAATTGTTGTAATATTTATTTCTGGTTTGTTTAAATAGTCAATGATACTATATAAAGAAGTTGTTTTACCTTCTCCTGTTGGTGCTGCCATAATGGTAATACTATTTTTCTTGTTAACACTTTTTTTAAATTCTTCTTCTTCTCCGTAATATCCTAAATCAAATATGTTTTTGATATTGGCATTTTTCTTTAATAATCTTAAAACAAATTTTTCCCCATATACATTTGGTTGTGAAGATACACGAATATTATAATCTTCATATAATAAAATTCTACCATCTTGTGATTCTTGTTTTTCTTGATGCATATTTGAAATCGCTTTTAATCTTCCGATAATTTGTTGTTGTTTTTCTTTATCCAAATTTGCCGCAGTAAATAATTCACCATCTATTCTATATCTAACACGAACAGAAGTTGCCATTGGTTCTATATGGATATCACTTGCTCTTTTTTCAATACCTGTTTTAATAATACTATCCACTAAATTGATAATAGTTACTCCTGATTCATGGATATCTGCATTTGCCTTTCCTTCCAAAGATTTTAGTATTTGTGTAATATCTTTTTCAAAGGTAATATATGGCTCCATAATAAGCCCTTTGTTTAAAAATAACAAACGGATGGTTTCTATACTTCTTCTGTTAACAGTATTTGCAAAACATACTTTAATTTTTCCATTTTCAACTTCAAAAGGAATCGCTTTATTCTTTTTCGCAATATCTAAAGAAATATATTCTTCTACATTAACTTTGATAGAATTTTTAGATAATAAAATACCTTTTTCTCCCAATATTTCACCAATTGTTGTAATTAAAACATATGGGTCACATACATCTAATTCATATAAGCAATCACCAATTTTTACATTAGGATGTTGTCTTTGATAATCTAATGCTCTTTCAATATCTTCTTCATCTACAATTCCTCTTTTTACTAACTCCACACCAATCGGCTGTCTTCTTTTTAATTCCATATCAAACACCTCTTTCACAGTTTTTTAATCTACTAATGTATAGGTTGTCTTTCTTTCAAAATTGTCTCCTTGTATTGTAACCGTTATTGTTGTTTTACCATTTTCCTCTTGATTACTTGTAAAGTCACAACCTGTAATATTGTCTGCAATTTTCACTTGATTCATATATATCCCTTGATTTTCTGGTATATATGTATATTGGTTTCCACTAGAAAAAATAATATATTTTTGAGTTCCATTTCCACTCTCATTTTCTGTTTCTCCAATTTCTAATAATTTATTTCCTTTTTTATTTACTTCTTCTGTAAAATAGGAATTAAACTTTGTATATTGCTGATTTAGATTCTGACTTGCAGAATTGATATCTACATTATGATAGAAATATGAAGTTAAAACAGTAATAACAGCTACAATAATGAGCATAACAATGATATATATGGTTACAGATATTAATGTAACACCTTTTTCATTTTGCATATCCGTCTCTCCTTAATCATTTTTTGCTATCACAGTCGATAATTCAACTGTTTCTATGTTATCTCCATCTTTATAAGATATTTCCACTGTGACTTTTTTAACTAATCCAGCTAATATTGTTTCATCCTCTTGATTTTCTGGTAAATTCGCATAATCTACAATTGTTATTTTTTTAGAATATCCTGTTGCATTTCCTTCAGCATCTGTTATATTTGTGAAATTATTTGTTTCTTCATTTGTATCGACTAAGGAAGCAAAATCTTGTGCTTTTAACTTTTCAATTTCATTAATGGCATAATTGGTTGCTTCTGTTTTTCTTTCCATAGAATGAGAATTTGTATTAATGGTAACCATTAATGTAGCAATAATCGTTACAAATAATGTAATTAATATAATGGAAACTGTTAAATCAATATTGGTAATTCCTTTTTCACTTTTTATCCTCATTTACTATTCCTTTCTACTTAAACAAAAAATTTATACCAAGCTAATACAAATATAAGATTTAAAATGTTGGATACACCTAAAACAAATCCATAATCTATATTTTCCCCATAATCCTTTTTCTCTCTTCTTACTCTTTTTCTTATGTTTTCTATTTTGTGCAATAATAAATATATTGCCACAACAAGTGCTGTCATAATGATTGTATTAATCATGACATATTCACCTGTAAAAATGACCATTGTTAAAACTGTTAAGATAACACCATGGACATAACTGTTTTTTGCGTATTTTTTTAATGTAACTGTATCTAAAGTTAAAATAATGACATAAAATGCTAGATATATAACATATCTATATATACTTTCTTTTTCTACTACACATAGATATATTATATATGCAATAGATAATAAAACTCCGTACATAGATATTGATTTTTCAATTTTTCTATTTTCTGCGTCAATTCCTGCCATAATAAAAACAAAGCACAAATAAAGTGCCATAAATGCAGTTTCTGCTAGCAAGATTGGTTTTAAGTTATATGCACTAATATTCATTAGATATGCTACTATAACAAATGTAAGCCCTGATAATGTTTCTAATATGAAATATCTAGGTCTAATTTTTTCTTTACAATATCTACATTTTCCTAATAGAAAGATATAACTAAATACAGGTATCAAGTCTAAAAAGCCTAATTTATGATTACAATTAGGACAATAGGAATGTGTATGTGTGATATCTTGTCTCTTTGGTATTCTATATACTGCTAATGTAAAGAAACTACCAAATACTGTACCCATTATGAATATTAATATATATAGTAGTATATCCATTTCTTCTCCTTTATTTTTTCAATTGTTTATCTTTATCTATTTTTGTGTTTTACTTCTATTGTGTTTTTATTTTGCTTATACTTACATAAAGTTTGCTTTTTTAGTTTGTTTTTAATATTTAAGCCATACACACTCAAGTGTGCGTATGGCTTGTTTACTATTTTATTCTATATTTTAGTTACCAGCTACTTCTGTCCAACCAGCTTCTGTAATTCCACCATCTGTGTCAACAATTGCTTGTTCTTTTTTACCACCGTTGTTTTTGCTAACAGTAGTAATTGTTATTGTTGAACCACTAGTAGTTACTGTATAGTGTGCTGTATCTGTTAAATATTTTGCTCCTGAGACACTTCCAACTTTAGCAGCTGTTAAGAATGCTACGAAATCTGTAGCTGAAGAATCATTGTCAACATATTTAGCTTCCATAAAGTCTGAATACGCTGCACTTAAATCTAATGTTGCTGATTCTCTATCCTCAGCTATATTAGTTTCTGCTACTGATTTTGTTGCATTTGATAATATTCCATTATCTCCTGTAAGCATTGCAATTGATACTCCTGCTAAAATTAATAAAACGATAATTGTGATTACTAAAGCTATTAAAGTAATACCTCTTTGATTTTTCATTTTTTATCCTCCTTTTTCTTATGAGTTTTATTTATTATTCTCCATCTGCTTCAGCAGTTGGTATGTCTTTAGAAACTTTTCCAGAATCTTCTTCGACATAACGTGTATATTCTTTTCCTCCACTTTTTAAAGTAACTGGATAATATGCAGGTACTCCTGCATTAGCAGGTACAAGTTCCCCAACTTCAGCTGTTATATTACTGTTATTTTCTGGTACTAATTTTTCTATATTAGTATCATTAATTACATTTTCTGCTTCTGCTGAATCATAAGTTGGGTCTAGCTTATTAGATAAAATTTCTGAAATTGCTAATTTTAAAGCTTCTTCAGCTTCTGCTTCTCGAGTTGCTTCTGTTGCAGTAGTTGCTCTTGTTAAAATTCCATTTTGTCCTGTAAGCATTGCAATGGATACTCCTGCTAAAATTAATAAAACAATAATTGTGATTACTAAAGCTATTAAAGTAATACCTCTTTGGTTTCTCATTTTTATCCTCCTTTTCTTTTGAAATAATAAATTAATATATATTATTTATGTTTAAAAACATAACATTAATAACTATTTTGTTCCTTTATCAGGATAGTATGCTGAACCTCCTGAACTGGTTGTATTGTTAGTTGTTCCACTTGAATTTCCTGAATTTGTGCTACTATTTGAACTACCATTTTGTGTTGTATCTCCACCAGAAGTTGAAGTTTCGTTATATGGTGAAAATGGATTTGGTTTTCCTGGTACATAGGTATTGATTCTTTCATAGTTATCTAAGTCTGTTGAATCAACACTGTATGTTAGGATAACTTCATCATTATCCACATTTTCACTTTTGCTCAATTCTTCTTGTACTGCTTCTGGTGTGGTATATGCCACTTCATCTGGTATGATTTTATTACTTGGTACATATTCATATAATAATACACCAAGTATTAATATGATTGCTAAAACTAGCAATAACATAATTATAATTTCTTTTATCACTTTTTTAGCCATAATACACTCCTTTTCTATCTAGCTGTATTTGTTGTATTGGTACTATTGCTTGTTGCATTTGATGTACTATTTGCACTGTTTGTGTTTGTACTATTTGTGTTGGTGCTATTTGTTGTATCTTCAGTAGTTGTTCTTTTATCTATTGAAGAAATTCCTTCTATTGGTATATTCTTACATACAAAAGTTGCTTTTAATGATGAAGTAGATTCTCCTGCTGTCATAGAAAATTGTTCTATTTTAAATGCTAAATCTGAATCATCTTCAATATCTCTAATAAACTCACATATACCAACATAGCTTCCAACAACAGTGAAGTTTAAATCATAAACACTTTGTCCTCCTGTTCCAGCTGTTAAAGAAATATCTATATTAACCCCTTCGCTGGTTGCATGTGTGCCAATTTCTGTCCATAAAAAGTCTAATGTATAATTTGATAATTGACTTGCTGTTTGAACGTCACCAGCACTACTTACTGCTACCATATCTTCATATGCAGTTTTTTGTTCTTCTAATTCTTTCATACTTGCATTTACTTCACCAACTTTTCCTGGAAAAGTAGAACTTGATAATCTTGTTGCTTCTGTAACAGTTTTATCTAATTTAGCATTTTCATCTTGTATGGTTCTTATTCCCCAAATATGAAATCCTCCTATTTCCAACCCATTAATAATGGTAAAAATCGTTAGTGCTAATACAAGTGCGATTAAAATCAGTATTAATAATTTTTTCATGGTAAATCTCCTTCTATTGTTACTTTAATCACATTGTTTTCTTGTTGTCCTGAAGTAGAAATTACATTTGTTAAATACATTTCTGTATCTAATTTTGCTTTAAACATACCTAATTGTTCATATTTATTTGATTGTGCTTGAATGACAATATGTGTTCCTGTTGTGTTTTGTATAGATGTTATTTGAACATTTTCTGGTACAATATACATAATTTGATTTAATAAATTTGGTATGGCATCTCTTGTTTTACTTGCGTCTGTAATTCTGTCATTTAAATCTTGTAAGTTTTGTATCATTTCTGTATAGTCATTTGTCCTAGAATCTATTTTTGTTTTATCATTATCTGCTAGTTGAATTTGTGCATTTGTATGGCTAATAGAATCTTGTGCTTGTTGTTCTTTTTCTTCCATTTGGTTTTGTAATAACACTGCAAAACAACTGTAAATAACAAATAGTAATATTAATCCGACAGCTGATCTTAATAAGCTAATTTCTGTTTTATCTAGTTTTTCTCCTAAATCATTTGTAAACCAACCTGATTTTGCTAGTTTTCCTTTCTTTTCCTTACCTGGATTAACTTCTACTTTTAACCAATCTGGAATTTTTTCGTTAAATGTTTGCTTTTTAAAGTTAATCCCTTGTATTCCTTGTCCTACACCTGATAAAGCTAAAGAAATTGCTGAATTTACTTCTATATAATCTTGTATACTAATATCTTTCGTTGGATTAATAAAATATGGTTTTAAGATTTCACAATCTATTTCACTTAAATATTCTTGGAAATATAAATCTAAATTATTGATTAATGTTGCGGTTCCTGTTAGATATACTTTACTAATTTTTTCTTCACTTTCATTAATGATTTTTCTTACATTACCAACAATTGTATATAATGTTGGCATAATATCTTCTAAATATCCAATTTCTGTTTCTTGAAGTTCTTTTCCTTCTGAAGTATAGATTGTTGTATTTTTACATATTTCGTATGCTTTTGCTAAAGAGTTTTCTTTTATATTAATTTTTCTTAAAAATTCCTGGCTTCCTTCATCAAATGTTTGAATATCATATACGTTTTCATCAAGAATTTTTGTTACTGTTGTATTATCTTCAATATTAACAATCAAGCAATTTTCTTTTGGTTTTGTTTCTATCAAATTCGTAATTGCCATAGAAACTGGAACAATACTTGTTAGTTTGTTCTTTTCTAAGACTTGTGTTTTCTTTGTTAATTCTATCTTATTAGCAGCAATATGGATAACTTTTAATTTGTCTTTATCATCTGGATTTTTTGAAACAACATATCTTGTTTCAAAAACATTTGGATTATATCCTTGATCACTACAATACATTTCAAATTCTGTCTTGATTGCTTTTGATAAATCCTTATTACTTAGCATTGCAAACATATCAAAATAGTTATAAATTTCTTCAGACAAGTTAATACTAATTGGTGTTTTATAACTGTATGTTTCTTCTATGATTTGGTCTATTGCTTTCTCTAGATTGTCATAAAATTTAACACCAAAAGCTTCTACTTTTATCTTCTCATGTTCTTTTGAAACTTTCGCATATTTAATTATATTGCTTTCTACATATAATCCTAAACAGCTAGCCATCTTTTGCTCCTTTTTATATTTTTTCTTTATTGCTATTTTTTGCACTTCATAAAATTTGATACTTGAATAAATTAGTAAGTTTTTATTTTTTTGTTAAGCATGCTAATTTATTCTAATTTATTTTATCATTACTCTCTCAAAAATCAATATGTTTAATGTAATTGTAATCCAAGTGTAATAAAATTGTAATATTTACTTTTTTTGTAATTTACACATAAAAAATCCATCTGTTTCTTCATTTTGATATAATTGTATTTTATTCATTTTTTCTACATTTTTTTCTAAATTTGGTATATCAATTTTTGAATATGTAAAATCTGTATTTTTTTCTAAAAACTTATCAATTATTTTATCATTTTCCTCACTAAAAATACTACATGTTGCATAAACAAGTTGTCCTTTTGGTTTTAAATATTTTGAACAGGTTTTTAAAATATTTTCTTGAATTTTTGCAATTTCTTCTATATCTTCTGGCTTTCTCTTCCATTTGATATCTGGCTTTCTTTTTAAGACACCAATTCCTAAACATGGTACATCTAGTAAAATTTTGTCAAATTTTTCTTTATATTCTTCTCTATAAATGGTTGCATCTTGGCATTCTGTTTTTATGATATGAATTCCTAATCGTTTTGCTGTTTCTTCTACTAATTTTACTCTATGTGGATGTAAATCCCATGCAATAATCTCTCCTTTATTATTCATCAATTCTGCCATATAGCTTGTCTTTCCTCCCGGACTACTGCAAGCATCTAGTATAATCTCATTTGGTTTTGGATTGAGAATTTTTGCAATTAATCCTGCACCTTCATCTTGAATCGTAAAATATCCTTGTTCAAATAAATCCAATTTTTCTATATTTTTTGTTTTTTCTAAAATTAAAAAATCTTCAAATTTTCCTTCTTGGAATACTATATTTCTTTCTTTTAGTAAATTCTCTAGTTGTTGTATATTGGTTTTTAATCGATTGATTCTAATTTCTACTTTTGGCTTTAGATTAGATGCCTTACAAATTTCTTCTACTTTTTCTATATCGTTTTCCTTTAATAGTTCTTTAACAATCCAGATTGGCATAGATGTTGTTTTAGAAATTCTTTCAATTGGATTTTCGATTTCAAAAAATGTTTGATAATCTTTTTTATCTATTTTTCTTAAAATTGCATTAACAAAGTTACTACTTGCTTTATGTCCATAGCGTTTTGCTAAATTAACACTTTCATTAACGGCCGCAGATTTAGGTACTTTATCTAAAAACACAATTTGATAAATTCCCATTCTTAAAATATTTAAAATCCATGGAGAAATTTTTTTAATTCTCAGTTTTGAATATTTTTTTATAATTTCATCTATTGTCAATTTCCATGTAGTAACACCATATACAATTTCTGAGACAAAACCAATATCTCTATCTTCTAACTTTCTTTTATTTTCTTTAATTATTTCATCTAAAGCAATATTAACATATGCTTCTTCTTTATCGATTTTATATAAAGCTTTTAATGCAATTTCTCTCACAATATCCATATTTTTTATATTTTCTCCTTTTTTACTTTTTTTAAACTTCCATTTAAATCTCTGTTTTTTCCTTTATCTTTTCTTGTACTTTTAAATTATATACTGTAATTTATATTTTTTCTACCAATTTTGTATATTTTTTATTTTTTTGGAAAACATATTTTTAAAAGATTTGGAGGTATTTTTATGGAAATTAAAAAACATTTAATGATTACTGGTAATTCAACTGTATCATGGAAAGATGCGATTGTAAAAGCAGTTGCAGAAGCTTCTAAAACTATTGACTACCTTTCTGATGTTAGAATTTTAGAACAAAGAGCACGTATTAGTGGAGATAAAATTTCTGAATATTTCGTTGACTTAGATATCTCATTTTCTATTGATTTAAACAGAAAAGATAATAAAGATGCTTAATTTTTTTGAAAGGAATTATGTATGATGGAAAATCCAACAGAAACTAAAAAAACATATCAAGAGTATGTAGATAAAAAATCTCCTAACTCACCCATTTTAAAAAATTGTTTTAATGCCTTTTGGGTAGGAGGTCTTATTTGTACAATCGGACAGATTATTCTTAATATTTGCAAAGATAGAGGATTTGATACACAAATTTCTGGGACAATTGTTTCCATTTTATTAATCGGCTTATCTGCCTTTCTTACTGGTTTAAATATTTTTAATAAAATAGGGAAATTTGCAGGTGCAGGTTCTTTAATCCCTATTACCGGATTTGCCAATTCTATTGTTTCTCCAGCTATGGAGTATAAATCAGAAGGTTATGTTATGGGTGTTGGTGGAAAAATGTTTACCGTTGCCGGTCCGGTTTTAGTATTTGGTATATCTACTTCTATACTAGTTGGCATTATTTACTTAATTTTTAATACACAAAACATTACTTTAGTTTAAGTGGAACGATAGGGACGTGCCAAATCGTTTCATAATGGAACGATTTGGCACGTCCCTATCGTTCCACTTTTGAAAGGAGTTAAATATTTTGGAAAGATTAGGAAATCAAACGATTAAATTTACTACTCCTCCTTCTATTTTAGAATGTGCTTCTATTGTTGGTCCAAAAGAAGCTGATGGACCTTTAGCTAAATATTTTGATCAAACATTAGACGATGAATTTTGGGGAGAGAAAACATGGGAAAAAGCAGAAAGTAAAATCATAAAAGAAACTGTCAATATGGTTATTCGAAAAGCACGGTATTTCAGCAAGTGATATTGATTGCATGTTTGCAGGAGATTTACTTAATCAATGTATTTCCTCAAGTTTTGGCTTACGAGATTTAAAAATTCCTTTTTTTGGTGTATTTGGTGCTTGTTCTACTTTTGTGGAATCTTTAATATTAGGTGCCATTTGTGCAGAAAGTTTTGCAAACTATGTTTTATGCGCCACTTCTAGTCATTTTTGTAGCGCTGAAAAACAATTTCGTTTTCCTTTAGAATTAGGAAATCAAAGACCACAAACGAGTCAATGGACTGTTACTGGTTCAGGTAGCGCTATTGTTTCTAAAACTGGAAATGGACCATATATCACACATGTTACACCTGGAAAAATCATCGATATGGGAATAAAAGACGGAAACAATATGGGTGCTGCCATGGCACCAAGTTTTGCAGATACATTAACAACTCATTTTCAAGATACTGGAAGAAGTCCAAACTATTATGATGCTATTATTAGCGGAGACCTAGGATATGTTGGCAAAGAGATTGCCATTGACCTATTAAAAACAAATGGGTATAACATAAAAAATAATTATAATGATTGTGGTGTTTTAATCTTTGATAAAGAAACGCAAGATACCCATAGTGGTGGTAGTGGCTGTGCATGCTGTGGAACTGTATTTTCTGGATATTTTTTCAAACAGTTAAAAGAAAGAAAAATGAAAAGGATATTGTTAATTGCTACTGGTGCTTTAATGAATTCTACCAGTTCACAACAAGGAGAATCTATTCCTGGTATCGCCCATGCAATTAGTATCGAAAATTTATAGATTAGATAATCATTTTATTGTAAAAATATGATTAATATAGCATGACTTTATATTATTTTATTTTGACTTGTGAAAGGAATGAAGTTTTTATGAGTGAAGTTGATTGGGGTACTGTTTTTGAATGGTCTACCCTTCTAAAATGTTTTGTTGTTGGTGGTTTAATTTGTGTTGTTGGTCAGATTTTAATTGATAAAACCAAATTAACACCTGCAAGAATTTTAGTTATTTTTGTAACTTTAGGTGCTATTTTAGGCGGATTAGGAATTTATCAATATTTAGTAGACTTTGCCGGTAGCGGTGCAACTGTTCCTTTAACAGGATTTGGCTATAACTTAGCAAAAGGTGCTATTGAAGAAGTGAAAAACATAGGCTTTATTGGTGCTTTTACAGGCGGTGTAAAAGCTGCTGCTGGACGGAATTGCTGCTGCCATTTTCTTTGGTTATTTAGCTGCTTTGATTTCAAAACCAAAAATGAAAAAACAATAATGATTTTTATATACAAAAATGAACCCAACTTATTAAACTTTTTGTCTAATAATTTGGGTTCACTTTGATATTCTATTTAATGTTTCCTTTTATCTATCAATATTTTTATATCTATAATAAGCAAATCCTCCAAATGCAATAATTAAAACAACTACTATAATCTTAAGAGTAATTCCACCAGCATATGGTAAGATACCTGATGCTACTGTATTATCTTCATTTTGATTTGCACTTCCGTTATTTGTATTGTTGTTATTATTACTACTATTGTAATTTAGTACATCATCAATACCTCCTACCATAACACCATCTATATAACATTCTGACTCTACTTGATTATCTACTTCTAATTTAACAATTTGTTCTGTGCTTTGTTGATTTACTTCTGCCACTTCTCTAATGTATACATATAAATTATCTGATTCTGCTATTTCATTATAATTTTGTAATTCTTCTGATTTTATATGTAAAGTAATTGAATAAGTTCCGTCACTTTCTTTTACTGCTTCTGCTTTTGTCCAATATGATATATAGTCATCTTCTTTTGTTCCTGTAACATAGTAATAATATGTATATGTATTACTTTCATCTCCTATTTTAATTCCAGATATTTTAATTGTATTTTCACTTGTTGCTTGTGATAAGTCTTCTGAACTGAAATATAGTTTTGATTCTGTAATAACAGATTGTGCATTTGTAAAGTCTGATGGAACTGGTTTTTCTTGAGGATTTTCTGGTGTTTCTGTTCCTGGATCTTCAGGATTGTCTGGCTCCTCAGGTGTTTCTCCACCTGGATTATCTGGTTCTTCTGGAGCTGGGTCTGGTGTTTCTTCTGCTTCTTTAACAGTTATCATTTGTATAACTGTTTTTGTTACTCCATCTTCTGTATATTGAATTGTTACCTCTGTTGTATCTATTGTTAAATTGTCTCCTCCAATAATTGTATAATTTGTAACTTCTTGTGAAGAGCCATCACTATATTGTGCCATAACTGTCATACCTGTTCTATCAAAGTCTTCTCCTTCTGTATATTCTGTTTTCGTTGGTTGGTTTTGTATATAAATTTGTGTTAACGTTTTTTGTGGTTCTGGCTCTTCTGGTGTTTCTGAAGTTGTATATGCTTTAATACATACATTTCCTCTTAATTTTTCATCTTCCATTGTTGCCAAATCTACCCAAATATTGTCATTAAAATCTTCTTCTGAAGCACAGAAACTTTCTCCTTCATTGTACACAGCATCTTGCCACATTGAATCTGCTACTGGACTTTCTAATGCAAATTCTTTTCTATAATCATCTGTTACAATTTGTACAACAACTACAAATGAATCTCCAGTTAACTCTATTGGTTCCGCAAATTCTATTGTATGATATCCTGGCTCAAATGTATCTGTTTCTCCTGAAGTTAATTGTACTTCTTGCAAATCTTCTTTTGCTTTACTACTTCCATTTGGATTAACAAGTACTTTACAAGTATATCCTTGGAACGTATAAATGCTAATTTTATCTAAATATTCTGTCTTTGTTGTATCTCTTTTAAATACATTTGCTAAACTCAAAGCATCTTGTCCTGAAAATACAATATTATTAATTGGGCCCAAGGTGTCATTTTGATATACATTTTCATAATCTTTTGTATTTGTTGCTTTTTCAATTCCTATTAAGTTTTTATATACATTGCAGTCTTCATAGGAAATATACATATATCCTTTATCTCCCATTTCAACTACAAAATCTTCTCCTTGTATACTAACTTTGTCTTCACCATATGAAGCTTTATAAGTATCTAAAATAACATCATCTGGTATTTTATCTGCTGTGTCCCATCCCATAGATTCACAATATGATTGTTGTTGCTCAAACATAGCTTGTTTTATCGTACTTAATTTTTCTGAAATGGTATCTCCCCATGAATTTTTGATAATCCATGCTCCATTTTCTGTAGGTCTTTGATCTTCATTAAAGTTTTCGACACTATAATTATCATCCCAACCGATAATCACTACAGTATGATCCATAGGTTCAAATATGGTATTGGTACAATAAATAGCTCCCGTTTCATTGTTATATGCATCTCCTAACACATTTGCCCCATGAATTCCAGCATAGATTCCTCCATAATTAACAATATGTTCTTTGATTTGAGGCATAATTTCTGCTCTTTCTGATGTATATGTTGATGGAAATTCTACCGTATCATATAAAGTTGCTTGTACTTCTTTATTTTGTATTTCTGAAATATCTATATTTTCTTCACTATTTTCAAATGGTAAATCACTTTCATTGATAACACCTAAGCCATTTGCCATATACTGTGTTGCAAGGTAAAAATTCCCACCATCACTTAATTTTTTTGTAAATCCATATTCGTTTGTTTCATCATTCAAAAATGCTGATTTTGCTGTTGCATAATTCATATGTTTTTCTGAAAAATCATATGTAACAGTTGGATTTGAATCATTTTTATCTCTTAATGCCAAATGTGATTCCAACATTCCTATCGTTGCAAAAGCCCAGCAAGAATTTGTTGACATTTGATTTCTAATTGTTACATTTTCTGGAATAACATCTTTTAAACTATATTTTGCTGATACGGTTGCTCTTAATAGTTGTTGAACTCTAAAAACATTATTTAATTCTTTTAAATATGTTGCATTGTCTTTTTGTGTTATAATATCATATTTTCTAGGTTCTATTGTATTCTCTTTTTCCTCATCACTAAGTTGTAGCCATTGTTCATATTCTTCTGAATACTCATCTACTGCAAGTTTGCTCTCTAAATCTGTACTTGCAAATACCAATTCAAAAGAAAATGTAGCAACTAGAATAAGAAATAAACTAATTACTTTTATAATACTTTTTTTCATTTTTACTCCCCTTTTCTTTTTTTACTTTTGTTTCTTTTTTATCAAAATATCATGTATTTTATTTTTTTTCAATGACTTTCATTTCTTTCGTGTTTTTTTAACCATTTTGTAATCTTTTTGTAACTTTTTTGTAACTTTTTGTCATTTTGTCTATATTTAAAATATTATATAAGTGCAAAAAAAAATAAAGTTACTTTATTTTCATAAAATAACTCCATTCTTTTTATCTATGCTTTTTTTGCAATTTCAGCAATTTCTGTAAAAGCTTTTGGATCTGTTACAGCAATGTCTGCTAACATTTTTCTATTGATTGTTACATTAGCTTTTTTTAATCCTGCAATTAATCTACTATATGTTGTACCATTCATTCTTGCTGCTGCATTAATTCTTGCTATCCATAATTTTCTAAAATTACTTTTCTTATCTTTTCTTCCTACATATGCATATGCTAAAGATTTCATAACTGCTTGATTTGCATTTCTAAATCTATAATGTTTTGCTCCAAAATATCCTTTGGCTTGTTTTAATATTTTTTTATGTCTTGCTCTTGTTGTTCTTGCTGTTTTTACTCTTGCCATATCTATCACCTTCCTTATTCACTAATTTTATCGATTAATTACCATATGGTAATAATTTTTTGATTGTATTCATACAAGTTTTGTCTGCATAAGCATTTTGAATCTTTCCTGATTTTTTTTGTCTTTTTGTTTTGTTTGCTAACAAGTGTCTTCTGTTTGATTTTGTTCTTTTTACTTTTCCTGTTGCTGTTAAAGAATATCTTTTCTTTGCAGCTTTATTTGTTTTTAATTTTGGCATAAGTCATTCTCCTTCCTATTTTTTATTTTTCAGTTTTTTTAGCAAGAATGGTAAACATATTTCTTCCTTCAAGCTTTGGTGCTTTTTCTACTACTGCAATGTCACTCATGTCTTCTATGAATTTGTTTAACACCAATTCACCTGCTTTTGAATTGTTTACTTCTCTTCCTCTAAATCTAACTGTTATTTTTACTTTGTTTCCATCTTGTATAAATTTTTTAGCATTTTTAGATTTGAAACTAAAATCATGTTCTTCAATATTAGGAGTTACTCTTATTTCTTTAATTTCAAAACTTTTTTGTTTTTTCTTAGCCTCTTTTTCTTTTTTCGCTTGCTCAAATTTATATTTTCCATAGTTCATAATTTTACAAACTGGTGGATTTGCATTTGGAGCAACTAGCACTAAGTCTAAGTTTTTTTCTTCTGCTTTTTCTAAAGCTTCATTTAAAGAAATAACACCTATTTTCTCTCCATTGTCTCCTATTAATTGAACTTCTTTTGCTCTTATTTGACCATTAATTGGTAATTCTTGTTTTATACAAAACACCTCCAATAACATAAAAAAATTTGACTTTTGTTACAAGTCAAATCCAAAATAAAACTAGCATCATCGTAAATGCTAAAATTATTTAATTTCTAACCTTTTTCCTTATTTGGATAAGGTGAGAAGTTTGACTTCTTCTTGTAACGTTAAATATAATATCATATTTATATGGACTTTGTCAAGTCTCTGACAATTTTTTTTTACCATACATTTGTCAAAAACTTGATAAGTTTTAAATAAACTCTTCCCATACCAAATTTGCCAAATCCAATCCTTTATTGGTAAGTCTTATATAATCTCCATCTATAGCCACTAATTTTTCTTCCACTAGTTTTTCTAATTCTTTTCTAAATAGAAATATAGGATTATCTATATATTTTTCTTTAAATTTTGAGATAGATACACCTTCTATTGTTCTTAAGCCTAACAGCATATATTCTTTTTTTCTATCTTCTACATCTTGTACTTCTTCTATTTCATATGTTGTTTCTATATTCTTTTCCTTTTCTTCTAAACTTGCTTTTTCCTTGTTTTTAGATAATTTTAAAATATCATTTACAATTTGTCCATTTAAATTATTCATTCGTGTAACATATTGTTCCATTTCAGAAGTATTGGTATATCTAACATAATTTAAATAAGAATGTGCCGCTAATCCAATTCCAATATATTCTTTTTGTCTCCAACAATTCATATTATGTTTTGATTCTTTGCCTTCTTTCGCAAAATTAGAAATTTCATAATGTGTATAGTCATTTAATTCTAATGTATTTTTAACATACCAATACATATTTCGTTCCAGTTCCTCATCCATTTCTTGTAACTGATGATTTTCTATTTTTTGTGCTATCACTGTTCCTTCTTCTATAATTAAAGAATATACACTAATATGTGTTGAATTTAATTGCACAATTTCTTGTAAACTTCTTTTTATATCTTCTATTGTTTGGTTTGGTAACCCTATCATCAAATCTACATTTATATTTTCAAAACCAACCTCTTTTGCCATTTGATAAGTTTCTAAAAATTGTTCATAAGTATGTATTCTTCCAATTTGTTTTAGCATTTCATTATTCGTACTTTGTAGCCCGATACTTAATCGATTGATTTTTGCATTTCTATATTGTTCTAATTTTTCTTTATTTACTGTTCCTGGGTTTACTTCTATGGTGATTTCCATATCTTCCATTTTTACCATATTATCTTTCAAGTTGTCTTCTAAAACATGCATGATTTCACAAATATATTTGCTATTTATATAAGATGGTGTTCCTCCACCAATATATATTGTCGTTACTGTATATGTTTCTAACAATGTTTTATCTTTAAAATAATTGTTTATTTCCTTTTTTACAGCTTCCACATAGTTTTCTATAAAATCTTGTTTATTTGAAAATGAAACAAAATCACAATAATCACATTTATGCTGACAAAATGGTATATGTATATAAATTCCTAATTCTCTACTTTCCATTTGCTATCTCCATTATTTTCTTTAATCTGTAATTCACACCTGATTTTCCTAGTGGTTCTTTTAATAACTTTCCTAATTCTACTAATGAAATATCTGGATTTTCTATTCTTAAAATGGCAATTTCTTTTAAATTATCATCTAATTTATTAAATTTACCTTCTTTTTGCAACTTTTTAATAGCTGCTATTTGCTCAATCGCTGCATTAATTGTTTTGTTCAAATTCGCTGTTTCACAATTGACAATTCGATTTACTTTCCCTCTCATCTCTTTTTGTATTCTAATATCTTCGAATTGCAAAACTGCTTTATTAGCGCCAATTAATGCCAATAGTTTCGAAATTTCTTCTCCCTCTTTTATATAAACAGAATATCGATTCTTGGTAATCAATTCTTTTGCATGAACATCAAAACCATTCAATATTTCCTGTAATACTTTCAAATTGTTTTCATTTGACAAAACAATCTCTAAATGATAAGAATTTTCTGGATTATTTATAGAACCTGCTCCCAAAAAACATCCTCTAATAAAAGCCTTTTTCTTATCATCACCTTTTATCTCTTTTATTTCTCTTTTCACATATATTTCATTTTCTTTTATCTCTAAATATTCTAACTTGTGAATGTCAAACGACTTTGTCACAATATTAAATGTTTTCCCATTGACATCTATATCATGATTAATTTCCAAATTAGACAACAACTTTGAAAAACGATTAATATTATAATCACTTTCTGTTGAAAAACGAATATTTCTTCCTTTTGTTACATCTGTATTTCCAGAAATACAATAGCCAATCAACTCAAACTTTACATTTTCTTTATTAACCAAACTATTTGTTTTATTTAACTCTTGTTTTATATCTGATGAAAAAGACATTTTTTCCTCCTAATATTCAACTTATCCTAATCTTGTTACTATCACTCTATCATTATCATATAAATCTTTTTTACAATATGTATCAATATATTGCTTTTTATCTTTTATAATTTGCATAACCTCTTCTTTTTGATCATATCCAATTTCTAAACAAATATATCCACCATATTTTAAGTATTCATATCCTTTATCCATAATGTTCCTATAAAAATCTAATCCATCTTCTCCTCCATCTAATGCTAACCTTGGTTCTTTTCTCACTTCTCTATCTAACATTTCCAACTCTTTTCTTCTAATATATGGTGGATTAGAAACAATAATGTCGTATTTTTCTTGTCCTAAATCTTGGAAAAGATTTGATTCCACAAATGTAATTTTATCTTGTACATGATTATTTTTTGCATTTGCAATCGCAATATCTAATGCCTTTCCACTAATATCTAAAGCAGTTAATTGTATATTTTCTAAATATTTTGCTAAAGATACAGCAATTGCTCCACTTCCTGTGCATAAATCTAGTATTTTTTTTGCTCTGATTTTTTTAGCTATATTCATAACTTCTTCTACTAATACTTCTGTATCTTGTCTTGGTATTAGAACATTTTCATCTACATAAAAATTTAATTTCATAAATTCTTTTTGATGTGTAATATGTTCTATTGGTTCTCCTTGGGTTAATAATTCTATATATTCTAAATAATCTTGCTCTTCTTTTTCTGTTAATTTTTGATTGTCATACACAATTAAATATTGTCTTGGCTTTTTTAATACATATTGTAATAATAATCTTGCCTTTAACTTTGGTGTAGAAATCTTTTCTAGTTTTAATACAGTAACTCCTTTTATTAAAGCTTGTTTAATTGTCATATGACCACCTTCTTTCCTGCATTTATTTTATACTATTAACATAAAAATAGCAAGATAAATCTTGCTATTCCTCATTTTTATCTATTTTATTGGTATTCTCTTTTTAAAATAAAAAAAGCCCCGCCTTAGCCGTCAGCTTTTTAATTTTTAAGGACCTGCTCCTAAAAACAGGTGGGTGCCTACCTAAATACTCATGGGCTTCTCACTATATACTGTGAGCATGCACGCCATATTCGAGAGATCGGCCCCTCTTATAATTTGTTGGTTCTAAAAATTATGCTCTTACGTACTACGCAGGGATTTTGCAATCCTTATTAGATTATCTATATATTAACACATTTAAATTTGTTTTACAAATGTCTTTTTCTTTTTAAAATATATCTCTTCTTTCTTTATATAATTTTATCTCGTTTTTTCGTTTATATTCTCTCTTTCTTGAAGTTTCCTTCACTTGATTTTTTAGTATTTTTATGATAAAATAAATGTATATTTGCGAGTGTTTGAAGGCTTTTAAAGCCTTCTTTTTTTATTATATAAAGAAAATAACTTTCAGCTTGATTACATATAAGATTTTTTTGTATAAATAAGGTCAAACTTCTTATTTTACATGACATATAATAATATGCAGAAAAATTGTAATATGCTACCTAATAAAATAAATAGATGGAAAATAGAATGCATCCATTTGTGTTTTTTTCCAACACCATATAAAATAGCTCCTATAGAATAAGCAATTCCTCCAGCCAATAATAAACTAAATCCTGCTATTCCTAATAGTTGTGGTAATAAATTGATTTTTACAACAATACACCATCCCATAACTAGGTAACATATCATTGAAAATTTTTTAAATTTCTTTATATCAATTGAATTCAATACAATTCCCAATATTGCCATAGCCCATATAATGCCAAATATTGTCCAACCAGTTGCTGTACTATATTCTCTTAATGTACATAGTGCAAATGGTGTATAAGATCCTGCAATCAATAAAAATATAGAACAATGGTCTAATACTTGAAAAACTCTTTTAGAATATCTCTTAGGACTTAATCCATGATAAATACTAGACATTGTATATAAAATTATCATAGTCGCACCATAGATAGAACCACTCACAACACCATATCCATTTCCATGAATTGCTGCAAATACAATACACAAAACAGTTGCTACAATTCCTAAAACAGCTCCCACAATATGTGATGTCATATTAAAAATTTCTTCCCCTTTTGTGTATTGAGGTAAAATTCTATCTCTTAATTTTACTCTTGTCATATTTTCTCTCCCGTCTTTTATTTTTGTCATTATACCATTCTTAATATGATAAGTAAATATACAGTTTGTGAATTTTTGTTGAATTCCTTCTATAGTGAATTGAAAAAGTAAATTCTATTCAAATAAAAGTAAATAGAATTTAATTGTATTTTAATAATTATTGTAAGATTAAAAGAAAGTTGTATAATAGTAAGTATAGGTGCTTCTTGAGAAAGAAGGTATTTTATGAATT
>CASEIX010000018.1 GCA_949288095.1 uncultured Eubacteriales bacterium | reverse complement strand
CCTGGAACACTACCTTTTACTAATATTACATTTTTATCCATGTCTACTCTTACAACATCTAAGTTTTGTATTGTAACTGTAACTCTTCCCATATGTCCTGGAAGTTTTTTACCTTTGAATACTCTACCTGGTGTTGATGTTGCACCCATTGAACCTGGTCTTCTGTGATACATTGAACCATGTCCCATTGGTCCTCTGTGTTGTCCATGTCTTTTGATAACACCTTGGAATCCTTTTCCTTTTGATGTTCCTTGAACATCAATTTTTTCTCCTGCTTTAAAAACATCTGCTTTTACTTCGTCTCCAACTTTGATTCCTTCTACTGAATCTAATCTGAATTCTCTTAAATGTTTTTTGTTAGCTAATTTTGCTTTTGCAAAATGTCCTGCTTCTGGTTTGTTGATGTGTTTGTCTTTTACATCTCCAAATCCTAATTGAACCGCATTGTAACCATCTGTTTCTACTGTTTTTACTTGTGCTACAACACATGGTCCAGCTTCTATAACTGTTACTGGAATTACATTTCCTTTTTCATCAAAAATTTGTGTCATTCCAATTTTTCTTCCGATTATTCCTTTTTTCATTTTTATTTCCTCCTAACTATTGGCTGATATTTTGTATTAGCATTTTTAATGTTAATATCAGCTTGGTTTTGATGCTACATAATATATAGTAGTCTTTATAAATTATAACGCTGCCAAAATGCGCCAGCATTTTGTATATTATTCAGGTAAGCGTTATATCAAGACAAAGTCTTGTTATAATTTGATTTCTATATCTACACCAGCTGGTAACTCTAATTTCATTAAGCTGTCAACTGTTTTTTGTGTTGGATATAAAATATCGATAACTCTTTTATGTGTTCTCATTTCGAATTGTTCTCTTGAATCTTTGTATTTGTGTGGAGAACGTAAAATTGTTACGATTTCTTTTTGTGTTGGTAATGGAATAGGACCTGATACCTTTGCTCCTGTTTTTTTAGCTGTTTCTACTATCTTTTCAGCAGACTGATCTAAAACTACATGGTCATAAGCTTTTAGTCTTATTCTTATTTTTTCACTTGTTGCTACTGTGTTTGCCATTGTAATTTTCCCTCCTTCTTTAAAATGATTTTTTGTTTGTGATAGCAATGTTTTGCTATCGAAATTACCGTGGCAAGTTAAAACGCACTCAGGTGTTTTGAATATTACCTATAAAAAAGCCCAAAATATGCATGATAATTCTGGGATAAGTGCTTAATTTTTAAAAACTTACCGCCTGGTCTTTGCCATGACATACTCCACTGAAGTTCCCTCCATCCTTGTTTTCCGTAAGGATGTAGCCACATTCAGCTTCATCGCTCAATTCATGCTCATATATTATACAATGATTGCCCATGGATGTCAACATTTTTTTAATATTTTTTTATTTTTTCCTTTCTTTTTTTATAATAAATTATTGCATTCTAAAAATTCTATTGATATACTATATTTATCTATGAATTAAGGAAGATGTTATATATGAATAAGTTTTTAGATGATTTAAAATATAATGTAGATTCTATAGCACATAAAGCAAAAAAGGGATTATTAGTTGGTGGACTATCTTTGTTAGCTGCCTCTTCATTTGTTGGATGTTCAAAACCATCGTCTGATCATACAACCACAATAGAACAAGAGCAAGAACAAGATAGTAATTCTGAAGAACTTGAAAAAACGTTTAATTATGTATCTTCTAATGCAGATGAATTAGCAGAAAAATTAGAAGCTTTATCTCCTATTTCTGAACTTTCTGATAAAGATTCTTTAGAAGTAACAAATTTTTTACTTAGTTATACATTTGCAAAAACTTCTCAAAATTATGCTGGAGAAATTCCTGCTAATTCTATTATTCCCAATACTGTTAACGGAAAATTAGATGGTACTTTTAGACTTTCTGAAGAAAACCAAATAAAATATTATAAAACTTTAGAAGATCATAACTATGAACTACATCTAGATCCTGAAAGTGTAGAACTTTACAATTCATTTCCAGATTATGCAGATGCTAGAGATGCATTATCTTATGTTTATACTTTTAAAGCTGATTTGGTAGAAATGAATCCTGATCTTGTTAGTGACTTATCTTATGATGATATGTTAAGTTTAATTAAATCTTCTTATGTATCAGCATACAATAATAAAGATGCAAATACCGAACGTTTAGATGCTGTTGACACTCGTTTATCTATTAATCTACTTAACGCAAATAATCATACTTATGATATTTCATGGGGATATCTTTCAGACGATGGACAATATCATTTTCTAGAAAGTAATAGATCTTCTACTGGAAATGACTTAGTTGATGATTATGAGGATGTTTGTATAAAATATTACCTTAATGATTCTAATTCTTCTATGCTTGATAGTTTAAAAAAAGCTAATGAGAAAAATGAAGTAACCACACAACAAATTATTAGTCAAGTTATTGATATTAATATGGAAAAAGTGCAACAAGAACAAGCTAATGAAACAGAACTTTCTACTGATTCTGATAGATTAGATAGATAATTTTATAATGATTGTATAAACAATAAAAAGACCAAAGTTTTAATGATGATTTGTTAAACCTTGGTCTTTTTATTGTCCATTTCAAGGTCTGTCCCTTTCGTTTCATTTTGGAACGATTTGGCACGTCCCTAACGTTCCACTAAATTTCCATAATAATTGGTATAATCATTGGATTTCTTTTTGTTTTCATAAAGATATAATCTCTTAAATTTTCCCTAGCAGCTGATTTTATTGTTCCCCAATCTCTAATACCTCTTTCTTCACATTTTTTAATTTCATGTCTTACAACTGATTTTACATCATCCATTAAGTTTTCAGATTCTCTTACATACACAAATCCTCTTGAAATAACATCAGGTCCAGCTACTACTTCTCCTGTTGAAGAATCCATTGTTAACACTATAATGATTAATCCATCTTGTGATAAATGTTGTCTATCTCTTAATACAATACTTCCAACATCTCCAACACCTAATCCATCTACAAGAACTCTTCCACAAGGGACTGTTGATGTAAATTCTGCTTTATCTTTATTAATTTCTAGCACTCTTCCATTTGCCATCATAATAATATGGTCTTTATCAATTCCCATACTTTGTGCTGTTTCACTATGAGCAATTAATTGTCTGTACTCTCCATGTACAGGGATAAAATATTTTGGTTTTGCTAAAGCAATGATTAACTTTTGTTCTTCTTGGCAAGCATGTCCTGAAACATGGATTGCTTCTAGTGAACTATATACTACTTCTGCACCTATTTGCATTAAATCATCAATCACTTTTGATACAAATTTTTCGTTTCCTGGTATTGGTGTTGCAGATATAATTACCAAATCATTTGGTGTGATTTTTACTTTTCTATGATCACCAGCAGCCATCCTTGTTAAAGCTGACATTGGCTCTCCTTGACTTCCAGTCGTAATAATCACTAAATTTTCATCTGGATAATTATTTATCATATCAATATCAATAAATATATTTTCTGGGCATTCAATATATCCCAACTCTCTTGCAGTTTCAATCATGTTTATCATACTTCTACCACATACTGCAATTTTTCTATTATATTTTACTGCTGAATTTACAATTTGTTGCACTCTGTGTACATTTGATGCAAAAGTAGCAACTACTATTCTTTTGGTACAATGTAAAAATAGTTTATCGAACACTTCTCCAACAGAACTTTCTGACATTGTAAATCCTTTTCTTTCTGCATTTGTACTATCAGACATTAATGCTAAAATTCCTTGATTTCCTAGTTCTGCAATTCTTCCAAAATCCATAATCTTTCCATCAATTGGCGTATAATCTACTTTAAAGTCACCAGTGTGTAATACTGTTCCTGCAGGTGTTGTAATTGCTAACATTACTGAATCCGGAATACTGTGAGAACTTCTAATAAATTCTACTTTAAAATTCTTTCCTAAAGAAATTGTTTGTCCTTGTACCACTTCATGTAATTCTGTACTTCTAAGTAATTTATGTTCTTCTAGTTTATTTCTAATTAACCCAGCTGTCAATTTTGTAGCATAAATTGGAATATTGATTTTTTTCAACAAATATGGAACTGCACCTATATGATCTTCATGACCATGTGTAATGACTAATCCTTTTATTTTATCTACATTTTTTTCTAGATAAGATATATCTGGTATCACCAAGTCAATTCCCAACATATCATCTTCTGGAAAAGATAATCCACAATCTACTACAATAATCTCATTTTCATATTCAAAAACAGTAATATTTTTACCAATCTCATGTAATCCACCTAACGGAATGATTTTTAAGTTTGATTTCTTAAATATTGCCTCTGTGTCTTTCTTTCTTTTTCTTCTTGTTTTAATAGGTTTTACTTCTTTATTTTCTTCTTTTTTCACTTCAACCATATTATTTTTTTCTTTCGATACTTTCATGTCTTTTATTTCATTATTAAATTCTTTTTTCTTTCTATTATATGGTTTTCTTGTTTTTCCTCCTTCTTTTTTTGTATTTTCATTTTTTACAAATTTCTCGTTGTTTTTTAAAATTTCTTCCGTCATAAAAACTCCTTTCTTCCTTTCCTTTATTTTATATTTTCTCAATTTTACTAAACTTATACATTTTGTTTTTAATTTATACTTGGGATTTTTTCGAACAAATTTACTAACACGAAATTAAAACAATATTAATGTATTGCTACAATTAATATTATTTCTATATCAAATATATGAATAAATAGATATCTCTTATTTTATATTTATTTTTGCACACACCATTACCTATATATTTTTCTCTTAAATACATAGGTTCTTCATAAATTTGTTTTTTAAATCTCATTTCTAACAATTTTACTTTTTATTATCTCATTTCCTAGTTCACTTTTAACAAAGTATTTATTTAATAAAATCTCATCCTTTAGCTCTATAGCTAACAACTTGTTATATTTTACTATAAAATAGAAAAAAAGTCAAATTTTACAAATTTGACTTTACATAATGTTGTATATTTTTAATCAATTATAGTAAATTCTTTATCTATGTTAACAAAAACAATTCCCATTCCTTTAGTCGTGACTATCCATCCTGTATTTGAATTGTAATATCGTAATGCATAATTTTTACCAATTATATTAGTTTTTACTCTGAAATTTTGATCTGCTGCATTCCATTTATAGTTCCACTGAAATTCTGTATCTTTCATATCAACTTTATATCCATATCCATTATTCAGATTTGTTCTGTATATATATTGTTTAGTTCCTTGGCTAATTGTGTATAATAACAATTTATCTTCTTTTGTTTCAACATTCCATATCATATTTTTTTCTATTTTTTCACCTTTATTGATTGAAGGTAATGAAGTATAATTGGGATTACTATTGTAAAGTATAAAGTTATCGCCCGCAGGTGATAAAGTAAAGATTGCATATTCACCATTCTCTAAAATTTCTTGTTGTATATCACCTAAAAAATATTCAATTTCACATTCATGAATCTCTGAATTATCATCTATACAATATATTTTATCTCTATTGACATATTCAACTATAATTACTTCTTTTCCATCTTTTAGATTTTCCTTATATGCTGTTATCTCATCTGTTTGATTCATATTAGTTAATTCTTTTTCTAGTTCTGCAGCCTCTGTATCTTTGTTCCAATTATTTAAGTTACTTCCTATTTTTACCGCATTATATCCTAGTTTTATTTCTTCTATAATTTTTCCTTCATCTGTTTCCATCTTCGCCATTTCAGCTTTACTTAATATTCCATTTTCTCCTGTTAAAGTTGCTATTGTTACTCCTGCTAAGATTAATAACACAATAATCGTAATTACTAATGCAATTAGTGTTATTCCTTTATTTCTTTTTTCTAAATTTCCTCTCATAATTTTCTCCTCTCTTTTGTATATCTTTTTTTGTGTAATTAAATACATAATATATTATGTATTTAATTACAAATATACCATACTAACTCTTAGTTTTCAATGCTTTTATTTTTTTGTAATATAAATGTAATACTTTTCATATTTTGCTATTATACATAATTTGTTGTGTATAATGCTTTTGCTCTTTATTTTTTTGTTAAGATATACTTATATTTAGCATATAAGGAGGCTATTGTGAAATTTAAAAGGATTAAAGATTTAAGAGAAGATAATGATAAACTCCAAAAAGATATTGCAAGTCTACTTGGTATTTCTCAACAATATTATTCTGAATATGAAAATGGGAAAAGAACTATCCCTATTCAACACTTAATTACCCTTGCAAATTATTACAATACCTCTATTGATTATATAGTTGGTTTATCGGATTTAAAAGAAAAGAAAACAAGTTAAAAATTAAGAATTGTAATTTTAACTTGTTTTTATTTTTTCTACTTTGCTATTTTCTATTTCAAATTATTAGTCCTGTCCCTTTTGGACACTTTTAGTCCATTTTGACACGTCCCTAAATTTCCATTTGTGTTCCTAAAAATGTTGCTGCTGATTGAGCCACTTTCTTTTCTACTTCATTCATTTTTTGGTTTGCTTCTTTTGACATTAATATAACTGTTCCTATAGTATCACCATTTGAAATGATTGGATAGACAACTTGTGCATTATATTTTCTTTCTTGGTTATCATTTTTGGTTATTGGCATTGCCACATCACTATTTTATTTACTTTTATATACTTATTTATCTTCCATTAAATGTTATAATTCTGGAATGACATCTTGTTCTAAAAATTCTTTTTTAGATCCTCCTGATACAGCGATGACTGTATCTTTATCTGTAATGCATGCAATATGTCCTGTTGTTTTTGATAAAGTTTCAGCATACCCTGCTGCAAATTCAGATAATTCTCCAATTGGTGAATATTTTTTTAATATGACTTGTCCTTCTCTATCTGTAAAGACTTCTAATGGATCTCCTTCTTTTATTCTTAAAACCTTTCTAATTTCTTTTGGTATAACAATTCTACCTAAATCATCTATTCTTCTTACGACACCTGTTGCTTTCATAATTTTCCTCCCTTTTGTTTTATAATTTTGTTATATTGTTATTATTTCTTATTGTTTCTTTTTTATTCATTTTTTGTCAAAAAAAGATTAGTTCTTTTTTAAAATCTTATTTAACAGATTTTCTATATTTAAAACTAATCTTTTTCAATTATAGTATTCTATATTTTATAATAAAAATACTTTATACAAATACTTTTGTTTTTAATATAAAAGAAACTTTTACTCTTCTACTTTTTCTTCTTTTTTAGGGAACAATGTTGGTTTATATTTATCAATGATATATCCTAAATCTTTTGAAAATTCTTTTAACATAACAATTTTTATTGAAGGATCTTTTCCACTTAAGTAGTCATCTATAATTTGTTTCAATTGTTTAATATTTTTAATTTCTGGTTCAATTTGTTTTGCATATTTATCTGCTCTATTTACCAATTTTTCTTTAATCAAGACAATATCTTCATTACTTGCACAAGAAATTCTTTGGAACATTTGATATGGATCATAATATTTGAATATTGGAATATTCATACATTCTCTATCAAATTTTTCATAGAATAATTCCATTTTCATTGGAATACATTTAAAGATTTCTTCTGCTTTTTCTTTAAACATTTTATCATGTAATTGTTCATTTAATGTATTAAAGTGTTTTAAGATATCATCCATTTCTTCTGCTACTTCTTCAATAGCTATCTTTCCTAATTCTTCATCAACATTTGCACAATATTCTGATTTTAGTGATGCTAAATTCATACCATTAAAAAATACGCTTTTGATAGTTTTGATATCATAATCAATTAATCCTTTTTTAGAGAAATAGCTAAAATATGCATAGATTTTCACAGTATCAATTAATCGTAAGTTACCTTGTTTTACATCTTCTACTATGTCAGAAATCACTTTTCCAAATTCATCATCAGAAATTTTCCAATACTCCTCCGTAAGTAATCTTTTATATGCTGGTAAGTTTTCTGTATCGATTGTATTTCTGATAGTTTCCATATTTTCTTTAAATATTTTCATATCAAAAATTCTGGTTCTTACATAATATTCTATAAATTTAAAAAATCTATATTCTGATTTAAAGTTATAATAATAGTTACTATCAAATTCTTTAATATAGAATTGTCTGTTATCCATTAAGATTCTAGAAGATACTAATATAGATTTATACTCTTCATTATCTTTAATATTGATAAATTTATCTTTTGTTACTTTCCCTGCTTTAATTTCAAACGAAATAGCTATTGTGAATATTAGCATGGTTTGCATAACTCTATGACTTGTATTTGGATAAGATTTATTGACCATTTCATAAACCTTCTTAAAGTCATTCAATGCATGTTTTAAAATTCTTAAGTTTCTAGTACCACTTCTTTCAAATGTTGAAATAATCAATCTTGTATTTTCTCTTAAGAAACGTATTAAATCTGCATTGTTTTCATAACGCATTAATATACCATTAATAATATAATCAAATTTTGGTGCATATTCAAAGGTTTCACCAATTAGTTTTTCTTTTATTCTTTCATAATCATTTGCTTTATCAAATACATTTTCTATTTTTCGTTGTATTTTTTCAACAATTGGTTTGTCATTATTATTTAATTCATCTTGCTTGTCTAATAGGTAAGTTGCAATAAATGTTTTCATCTCTAAGTTAGAACTTTTTAATTTTGTTGATAATTCTTTTTCATTACAAATAATAATGGTTTTGATATGATCATGTTCAACAAAGTTATTAATATATCCTAAGATATCAATAACATCAACATTTGCTCTCTCTAAGTCGTCAAAACAAAGTACTTTATCATCTGTTGAGAAAAATTCTGCATAATCTACTTTATCTCCACTTTGTGTAACACCAAAAAAGTTTGCCATATCAATTCCTGTTTTTGCATATTCTGGTATAGTTGTTTGTTCATTGGCATCCATATATTTTCTCAAATTTTTATCCATTAATTGGGTAGTTTCTATAAAGATTTTTTTGCTAATATCCTCTAAATTTGATATTCCATACAAAGACATATAAATAGTCGTATATCTTCTTCCATTTAATTGCATAGATTCTATTTTTTTTCTGATTTTATGATTCCAAAAATGTGTTTTTCCGTGAACCCCATTCACCATTTATCATAATGGCATAGTCTGTATAATCTGACCTTATGTAATCTAATATGCTTTCAACTAAATCTTCCATTTTTTCCTCCTTTGTTTCTAATCTTTTGCTACTACCAATACATCTATTTTTTCAGGTTTAGCCTGTTGTAATATTTTTGCACATTCATTTGCTGTACTTCCTGTTGTATAAATATCATCAATTAATAAAATTTTCTTATTGTTTAGTATTTCTCCATTTTGTAATTCATATACATTTTGGATATTGTCTTTTCTTTGTTCTTTATTTAATTTACTCTGCTCTATAATATTTCTAGTTTTTAATAAACAATTTGCTTGTAATGATATTTTTACATCTTCACTTAATTTTCTTGCAATTAACAAACTTTGGTTATATCCTCTTTCTTTCATTCTTTTCTTACTAATCGGAACTGGGATTATTGTATCATAACTTTGTAATTTTTCAAAGATTTTTTTATTTTTTAAAATAAAATTCACTAAACAGACATACATATGTGGCTTTTCATGAAATTTGTAATCTAAAATTACTTTTCTTATGAGTCCTTCATATTTAAAAATATAGATTAATTCATCAAAATACATTCCTTCTAATGATTGATTAACTATACCATTTTCTGCCAATTTTTCTAAATTTATTTTACATTTTTTACAAAGTCCTTCTTTGTTCAATTTTCCACAAATCCCACAAACTTGTGGAAATAACATATCTATTATATTGATTATATGAATAATTCTTTTTATCACCTCTTCTTATTCCTTTTTTTAAACATTTTCGTATTTATAAGTGCTATATCTATACACTTCGTTCCAATTCCTTGTATCATAATTTCGAATAAATGACGAATGTGATTGGAGTACTTGTAGCCTTTCTTAATAGAAAATAAATGAGGAAGCGCGAATGCTTGTAGCGATAGGCTCGTTTATTTTATATTTAGAAAGGCTAAAGTACGTATTGAACCGAGGAATTTATAAGAAATTATGATACAAGGAATTGGAACGAACTATATTTCTAGTACTATAGATTTTTTAACTTATATTCTAATCCTGTATTTCTCTTCTTACTGTCAATATTTTGTATCATAAATTTTACAATTTTTTCACTTCCAATAACGATCAATAATTTTTTAGCTCTTGTAATTCCTGTATATAATAAATTTCTAGTAAGTAAAACTGGTGCTGAAGGTGGAACAACCATAATGACCACATCAAATTCACTTCCGTTGCGCTTTATGTATAGTAATGGCATAACTGTGTTCTATTTGTTCTAGCTCTGTATAATCATAATATGCTGTTTTTTCATCATCAAACTTGATTTCAATAATTTTATTTTTTTCACTCACTTCTGTTATGGTTCCAATTTCTCCATTAAATACACCTTTTCCTACTTCTATATTTCCATCTACTTCTTTTTCCCAATCCATATCATAATTATTTTTGACTTGCATGATTCTATCTCCTGCACGATAGATTGCTCCCATATTTGCTTTTTCCGGCAAATCACATACATTAGGATTTAAGCTTTCCTGTAAAGCTTTGTTTAATTCTCTTGTTCCTAGCATTCCTTTTTTAGTAGGTGTTAATACTTGTATATTTTGAAAAAAGTCATAATCTCCATAATTTTTTAGTCTTCCTGTACACAAAGATAATACTTCTTCTACTATCTTTTCTTGTGAAGATTCATTGATATAGAAAAAGTCTTCCATGGTTTCTTCTGTATAATCTTCATCTTCTTTTGTTAAAAAAGGTTCTCCATTGTTTACTCTATGGGCATTTAAAATTATCTTTGATTTTGCAGCTTGTCTAAAGATTTTATCTAAGTGAACAGTTACCACTTTTTCAGAGGCAATTAAATCTTTTAATACACTTCCTGGACCTACTGAAGATAATTGGTCACAGTCTCCTACTAAGATTAATTTCGTTCCTCTGTAGATACATTTTAATAAATAACTCATAACAAACATATCTACCATGGATAACTCATCTACAATAATTAAATCTGCATCAATGGGTGCCCCTTCATATTCTGTACTGGTTTGGTAAAAATTATTTTCATCTATTTTTCCAATTTCTAATAATCTATGTAAAGTAGATGCTTCTTTTCCTGTTGTTTCTGTCATCTTTTTAGCTGCTCTTCCTGTTGGTGCACATAATACTACCTTATTTCCTTTTTGTTCATAAATATCAATAATGGTTTTAATAATGGTTGTTTTTCCTGTTCCTGGCCCACCAGTAATAATGGTAACATTATTTTCATTCACCAATTGAATAGCTTCTTTCTGCTTTTCTGATAATTCTATCTTAGAATTTGATTCTATCTTGTTTAAAACAGTTTGTATATTTTTTATTTTTTTCACATTAGAAGCTTGTTGTAATCGTTTGATACGAAGAGCAATTTCTTGTTCTGTGTAATAAAAATTAGATAAATATATCCATATTCCTGTTCCATCATTTCTTTCTTCTATCACAATTTCATCATTGGCTCTTAATTCTATTAATCCATCCTCTATATTTTCTGTCATGACATCTAATAAAGAAATAACAAACTCAATCAAATTTTCTTTTAAGACACAAGCATGCCCATTATAGGTTGCTCGAATCAAAGCATATTTAATTCCACTTCTAATTCTTTTATCATTATCATAACGAATACCTAAGTCTAATGCCATTTTGTCAATTTGCTTAAAATCTACACCTCTGGCAATATCTATTAAAATATATGGATCTTGTTCAATTTGTTCAATAGCATTGATTCCTAATAGCTCATATACTTTTTTCGCAAATTCTGCTCCAATTCCAAAACGTTCTAAAAATCCAACAATTTGCCAAACTTCCCAATTTTCTAAAAAGCTTTCTGCAATGTCTATTGCTTTTGATTGTGAAATGCCTTTCACCTCTGCTAAACGTTGTGGTTCTGTTTTAAAAACTTGTATGGTATCTTCTCCAAATTGCCTAACAATTCTTTTAGCTAAAGCTTCTCCTACGCCTTTTATATTTCCATTTGCTAAATATTTTTCCAATGCCCCAACTGTTTGAGGCATTAGCTTTTCAAATGTTTCTACTTTAAATTGTCTTCCATACTTTTTATGTTCTACAAAATTCCCAATAACTTTTATATTATCTCCACTTGCTATAAATGGTAAATATCCCACAATTGTAGTCTGTTCATCTTCTGTATCAAATTCTGCTATCATATAACTATTGGTTTCATTGTAATAAATAATGTCTCCTACTTCTCCTACTAATTCCATTTATATCTCCTAATCTTTTAACTCATGCATCGCTATCTTATATTGCTCCTCATTAGGTGCTTTTCCATGCCATCCAACTTGATTTTCCATAAAAGATACACCTTTTCCTTTTATTGTTTTGGCAATGATGCATACTGGTTTTCCTTTTACATGTTTTGCTACATCAAAAGCATCTAAGATTTCTTGCATATTATGTCCATCAATTTTTATCATTTCAAATCCAAAACTTTTAAATTTTTCATCAATTGGATATGGACTCATAACTTCTTCAACTGTTCCATCAATTTGTAAATTATTATTATCTACAATAACACAAAGATTATCTAGTGCATATTTTTTAGCTGACATAGCTGCTTCCCAAATTTGTCCTTCTTCGATTTCTCCATCTCCTAATACACAATATACTCTATAATCTTTCTTATCCATTTTTCCTGCAATAGCCATTCCAACAGCTGCTGATAATCCTTGTCCTAATGAACCTGTTGTCATATCAACACCTGGTATTTTATTCATATCTGGATGTCCTTGTAAATAACTATCTAATTTTCTAAATGTTTTTAAATCTTCTACTGGAAAAAATCCTCTATTTGCTAAGCAACTATACAAAGCTGGTGAGCAATGTCCTTTTGATAACACCATTCTGTCTCTATCTTCCCATTTCGGATTTTTTTCATCAATATGTAATTCGTTGAAATATAGTACTGTTAAAATATCTGCTACTGATAATGAACCACCTGGATGACCAGATTGTGCATTGTATACAGCTTCAATAATACCCTTTCTCACTTCTTTTGCCATTTTTTCTAATTCTTTTACATCATCTATTTTCATTACCTACACCTCTCTCTTTTTTATCTGTTTATACTATATCATGATAAGAAGGATTTTTCTAGCTTTTTACATAATATCTTTTAATTTCTTATTTTATCGGTTACCGTTCAGACCTAATCATCTTAAGGTAGATGTGATACATGATATTTTAAGATGATTAGCTCTGAACAGTAACTTTTATCGTAACCTTCCACAGCTTATCAATCGATATCTGGCACTTTTTTATAAATTGTAAATTATACTTTCCCTAAATATCCAAAAGTTCTATTCGGAATCATAACTTTTCCATTTTCACAATATTTATCGAAAACTTTTGCAAAGGCTTTTATATAATTATCATAATTAGCATCTTCTTTTTTCAAAGAATATGATTTTGAAAGATTAGAACCAATAAACCTTTCCTTATCATTTTCTAATGGATTATCTACAATCTTTGTTTCATATTGATTGTCTTTAAAGAATCCTTGTAGTTTCTCCTCTTTTTTAGCAGCACTTAATATACCATTTACTTCTTGATATCTATTTGTAAATTGATCATCTATCTTCTTTTGTTCTTTTACAATTTCTTTAGTTTCATCTAATTGATTCCATAAAATCCACACACTACCATTTGGTTTTAAAATTCGTTTACATTCTTCTTTAAATTTTTCTTTATCAAACCAGTGAAAAGCTTGGGCAACCACAATAAGGTCTATACTATGCTCTTCTAAATTAGTATGTTCTGCTGTTCCTTCTACTGCTTTAAAATTTTTATTTTTCTCTAATTTTTTTAATACTTTTCTCATGTCAGGATTTGGTTCTACTCCTACTACCTTTAAATTATTCTGTAATAATTGTCTCGTTAAAATACCTGTTCCTGCTCCTATATCTGCTACTAAACTTTCTGAATTTAAGTGACATGTTGCAATAATATCTTTAACATATTTTTCTGGATAAGATGGCCTATATTTTTCATAAATATCAGCCAAATGATTAAATTTGTCTTCATTCATATTTCATCTCATTCCTTTCTCCTTTTTTATATTACATATCATATCATATTTATATACTTTTTACTACTAGCTTTTTTCTCATTTGATTTAACTTAAGCAGGGGATGGTATATTATTTTTTGAATTCATTGACGAATGTGACGTGAAATAGATGTACAAATTCTTTATTTTAAATAAATGAGGAAGCGGGAATAGCGAGAGGCTCGTTTATTTAAAATTTAGAATTTGTAATCTATGTAACTAGCCGAGGAAATAATTCAAAAAATAATATACCATCCCCTGCCTAAGAAAATATCGTATCTTAAATCATTTGCTTATTGACAGTTCTTAAAAACAATGATAAATAATAAGTATTAAAAGAGAGTTTTTTGCAAAAATTATATATATAAGATGGAGGTATTTATGTTAGATAATTATATAAAAAATATCAAAGAAGAAATGATTCAAAATCTTCAAAAATTAATTCAAATTCCAAGTGTATATGCAGAATCAAAAAATCCTTTCATGCCTTTTGGAGAAAATGCCAATAAAGCATTAGAATATATGTTAGACTTAGGAAACAAGTTAGGTTTTAGAACGAAAAATATAGATGGTTATTGTGGCTATATCGAATTTGGAGAAGGTGAAGAGATGCTAGGTATTATTGGACATTTAGATGTTGTTCCTAGCGGTGATAATTGGACTTATCCTCCTTTTTCTGCCACTATATTTGATAACAAAATTTATGGTAGAGGTGCTATTGATGATAAGGGACCAGTTATTGCTTCTTTGTATGCGATGAAATATGTATTGGATCATTGTAAAGTGAATAAACGTGTTCGATTAATTTTAGGACTAAACGAAGAAAATGATTGGAAATGTATCCATTATTATAAAGCACATGAAGAATCTCCTACTATCGGATTTAGTCCAGATGCTGATTTTCCTTGTATTTATGCTGAAAAATCAATTTTAACACCCTATTTTTCAATGGATTATTCTACTATAAATACACCAATTACCATACAAGAAATTGATTGTAACCATAATGCTATTAATGTTGTTCCTAAAATTTGTAGTACGATCTTAAAAATTGATTCTTCAATTATGATGGAAGATTTTATTAAAAATCTAAAAAGAATATTAGATAACGATAACTTTGACATAGATATTTACAAATTAAATGATGAAGAAGTGAAATTAACTTCACATGGTGTTGGTGCTCATGCTGCCCATCCTGATTTAGGCGTAAATGCTATTTCTCGATTAGTTATTTTTTTAGATAAACTATTTAAAAATTATCATTGCCCTATTGAATTATTTGATTTCTTTACCAAATATATTCACACAGAATATGATGGTAAAAGCTTAGGCATGAATGATAAAGATGAATCTGGTACTTTAACTTTAAATGTTGGAAAAATAAGTCTTGAAAATAACGTGTTAAAAATAGGATTAAATTTAAGAATCCCTATTCATACTTCTATTGAAGATATAGAAAAAAGATTTTTAGATTGTTTATCTGATTATAAACATATCACATATAAAAAAGTAGGTTCTAAACCAGCATTATATATTCCAAAAGATAATTATTTGGTTAAAACACTTTGTGATATTTATAATGAAGAAGCAAATGCTTATTTAGAACCAATTGCTATTGGTGGTGCCACATATGCTAGGGCTTTTGATAATTGTGTTTCTTTTGGAGCCAACCTTCCTGGTCAAAAAGATATGTGTCATCAAACAGATGAATTTATTTCTATTGATAATTTGTTATTTGCTTGTAAGGTATATGCAAAAGCAATTTGTGAATTAGGAAAATAAATCCACCTTATATTTTTTATAAGTCGACTGGTTGGTATTCATTGATTCCTATAAGTCTTTATGTTAAATAGTGAATTGAAAAAGTAAATTCTATTCAAATAAAAGTAAATAGAATTTAATTGTATTTTAATAATTATTGTAAGATTAAAAGAAAGTTGTATAATAGTAAGTATAGGTGCTTCTTGAGAAAGAAGGTATTTTATGAATT
>CASEIX010000017.1 GCA_949288095.1 uncultured Eubacteriales bacterium | reverse complement strand
CAGGCAGGTTGCTTACGTGTTACTCACCAGTCCGCCACTAACCGCTCCAATAGTAAACTAATGGTTAAGTCCGTTCGACTTGCATGTCTTATGTGCGCCGCCAGCGTTTATCCTGAGCCAGGATCAAACTCTCTTGTTTTTGGTATCTATATTTTCGATCTTTCGATCTTTATATAAATCAAACTAAAGTGTTTTTTCAAGCTCTTTAAACTTCTTTCTTTTTTGGCTAAAAAACTTTTAAAAAATTTACTTGTTCGGTACAATATTTCTTTCGAAATATTCTCCGCTTCGGTTTATTCTCTAAAGGATTTTATTGTTTACTTTTCAATGTACTTTTCTTCGTTCCTCTTGTGGAACGAGTTGCATTATACTATACCTTATTTTGTTTGTCAAGACTTTTTTTGACATTTTTTTATTTTTTTATTTAGGCAAAATAAAAAACTAGTAATGTTCTTTTTGTCTTATTCTATTATGTAGTATTATTACTAATTCTCTTGTTATTTTTTTATTATTTTGTCTGTTGCAAGGTACTTATTTATAATAGCATTTTTATTTTTTTATGTCAATACTTTTTTTCGATTTTTTTATGTTTTTTTGTGGAAAGTTTTGACATAAAATCTACAAAATGATTTGTAGTAAAATTATATTAACATCTTTATTGATTTCTGTCAATATCTTTTTTAAATTTTTTTTAATTTTATCTGCTTTGTTATAATTAGATAAAAAAAGGTAAAGAGATTTTCCAAAAAATAAGATATCCTCTTTACCTATGTTTATATTGTAAGAACTAAGTAACATATATTGGGCACTTTCCCGAATACTCACTCATTAAGGCATGCCTTCTTATATACTATAAAAATGCATATTATATCCAATATATATATAATAATATTTGAAACATTTTGCAAAGACAAGTTTTCTTTGTAAATATTTAATCTTTCAATATACTTTTCTGCACTTTCTGTATATTTTTGTAACGCTTCTTTTTGAGTCATAGATTTTCTTTTAACCATATCTTGTATTCCATTTGTTTCTGTCTTATAAAATAATTCTGACCAACTTGATACACCTTTTATCAAAACATTATTAAAACTTACCATATATTTTTGTTCTTTATCTTGAATCTCACTCATATCTTCCAAATTTACATTTGGATTCAAATTTAATTCATAATATGTATTCAAATCCTTAGATTGTATTGCACTATTCAACATTTCTATTTTGGTATCTGTCTCACTCATATTTATACAACCTATAACAATTTTTATACATAAGATGATTACCATTATTATACTAGAAATAATACATATTCTTTTCGGACTTATATTAATTGTTATTTTCGAATTTATTATATCTTTATAAAATATTACCAACATAACCATGACAATATTCGCTATCAAGATTTCATAAATTATATTCATAGCAAAATAAATATAATCCACCATCCAAAAATCTGATAATTCAGATATTGTATTTATGAATTTGGGATATCCTACATCTATAATCAATAATATAATTAATGGTATTATATAATATTTAACAATATCCTTAATAAAAAAACTATCAAATCGTGAAAAATCAATTTCGTCTAGAAATTTATATAAAATTAAAACAACCAATATAGAAATATAACCAAAAATTCCACTTATTAATTTTGTTAATATAAAATCTATTCCCAAAACAATCAGATTAACAATTATTATACTTTTTTTATTGGTTATTTTTTCTTTCAATTTCAGATTAAACAAAATAACAGTAATAATAGCAAACAGTATTGGCAAATAATTTAATGCTATTTGTATATTTATCCCTATCAGCTCAGTAAATAGTATTATCATTATAGCGATTATAATTACCATGGTCCCCTTTTTTTCAATCATTGTTTTCCCCTTTTCATTTTCTTTATATTCGTTTATGTGATTTTATATGATTTATTTGATTTCAACCTTTTCATTTTTAGTTGTCTTTATATTTTTTCGTATTCTCATTGATACTTTTATTTATTTCTATATAATCTTTCTAATACAATAATAAACATTGCATGACTCCAACCTAGACCGATTACCCAATTTGGTTTCAATGTATTGTTATCAACTTGTTCTCCTATAAAATAATGTTTTCCAACTGTCTTTACAACAAAATCAAATGTCTCTTTTGCTTTTTGTTTCTCTCCTGCATCTAAATAATATAATGTCATCCATAAATTCGATATTGGCCATGGGTTTCCATTCATATAATGATCTTGTTCAAATCTTTGATATCCTCCTGTATAAGTTCGAATACTTAAATTCATTTTTTCGATTGTATTTAATATTTTTCTTTCTTTTGGTTCAAATACATGAAATGGTTCTACTGCTCCCAACATACTGATGTCCATTTTCTTATCTTCTGTATTTCTTAAATAAGAATTTGTTTCCTTATCATACATTTTTTCATTAATAAATTTTTTAATTTCTGTTTGTAGATATTGTAATTCTTTTTCTAATTTTAATATTTTTTCTTCTTTTAAACGATTATTTTCAAAATCAGAAACATTTTTATCTAATACTCTATACATTTTCATAATACAATCAAAGGCAGCATAGATACTTGATAAAGAATATAAATGAATTCCTTCATGCATTTCCCAAATATCATAACTAACATGTATTTTATCTTTATTAGAATAAAAACTGTTTTCGATTTCTTCTTTTACAATATCTCCATCTTGCTCTTTTATTTCAAGCCATTGTTTTACATATTTCTTTAAAAACTCTACTGCTTTTTCACACATTTTTAAATTGTCTTTTAAGAATTTTTCAGATTTTGTATATTGATAATGTTTATATACTCCATATACAACACTTGCTGTTTCATCTATTTGATATCCCCAACAAGGTGCCAATTTTCCATCTGTGTAAAATCTTTGTTCCCACATACCATTTTTACTTTGTGTTATTTTACAAAAATTCTTATAAAACTTCTCTGTTTCTTTGTGCATATTTAATATATCCATTGCTCTTGTAATAAATACAGCATCTCTTGGCCAACAATAAGCATATCTTCCACAATGAGTAAAATATTCATCCACTTCTGGTGATGCAATAATTCCACCAGTTTCTTGATTTGTTAATAATGGAAATAATAAAATCGTACGTTTATAAATTTCAAAAATTTTTTCTTCATAACTGTTTTGTGGTTCTTTTAAGTTTAGTCCATTATGTGCTTTCAAATATTTTCTCCAATAACTTCTTGTAGCAACACATTCTTTATTTAAATCTTTTCTTCTAATTCTATCTATCTCATCTTCTATGGCAGATATATTTTTATTTTCATCTGCCATAACACAAATTTCAATTGTTTTCTTCTCATTAGGATGGATAACACCTATTTCATAACTAATACTTGAATCTTTAGACATACCAATATAATCTTTATCATATATTTCTGTTCGTTTAATTGTTTCTTTACTTCCATGAATCTGATGTTTATTAATTTTATAATCTTTAGCAAATGTAGAAACAACGAAATCATGTGCATATTGAAACATTCCATTATCAATTACTTTACAACTAACATGATTATTTTCATCTGACAATAATTCTGTATGTATAAAGAATTCAATATCTAAATCTATTTTACTTTCATTAATAAATGTATATTTTCTTAATAATACATTATCTTCTTTTATTAATGCACAATCTGTTTGAAGAATTGTTAAATTAAAATACGTATTTGTGATTTCTGTATTTAAAACATTTGTATCTGTATCATAATATTGTTTATATACATTATTAATATCATCATGCAAATAAATTAAATCAGAATTATTTACTTTTACACCTGTGTGAAAAAAACTAATATATTGCCTATTTTCTCTTGAAGGAAAATAAAGTCTTTGTAATTCTCCTTTTGAAGTATATGTTACAAGCATCTTTTTATTTCCTATGATTGCTTCATTAAAATACTTATTTTCCATTTTTATTTTCTCCTTTTTACTTTTTCTTTATGATTATCCTTCTATAACATTTAGTATTTGTTTTTCCAAATCTTTAATTTTTTCATTAATTCTAAAGATATCTTCATCTCTTAAATTATCATCTTGTAAATCTTGGTTGACATACACTTCCATATCCTTCAATTCTTCTTTTAATTTTCCTAATCTTTGTAGAATTTCTGATTTAATTGTTTTATTGACTCTTCTTTCTATCTTATGTGTCATAACAATTTCATCGTTTAATTCATATGTCTCCCCAAATTCAGGAATGGTTACACCTATTTTTGTTTCTTCTTCTATTTTATCTGCTAATATATCTTGGGATTCTGGTTCTCCATGTACTAAAAAGATATGTTTTGGCTTCTTGATATAAGAATAGATGCAATTCATTAATAATTCTTGATCGGCATGGCCAGAATATCCTTCTATATATTCTATTCTTGCATTTACTGCAATCTCTTCTCCAAATATCTTAACTGTTTTTGCTCCATTTACAATATTATATCCCAATGTTCCTGGTGCTTGATATCCAACAAAAAGAATTGTACTTTTTGGATTCCATAAATTATGTTTTAAATGATGTTTAATTCTTCCAACTTCACACATACCACTTGCTGATATAATGATACTTGGTATTTGATCTTCATTTAATGCTTTTGATTCATCTGCTGTTTTGGTGAATTTTAATCCTGGGAATTCTAGTGGATTATCCCCTCTCATAATTTCTTCTTTGGTTTCCTCATCAAATAATTCTGTATTTTCTCTAAACACCTCTGTTGCAGATATTGCTAAAGGACTATCTACATATACAGGTGCTTTCATAATGGTTTTATATTTTCTTCTGAATTCATCATCATCATGTTCATCTTTTAAGTTATTGATTTCATATAAGATTTCTTGTGTTCTTCCCACTGCAAAAGAAGGTATAACAACTGTCCCTCCATTATCTAATGTTTCTGATACAACATCTAAGAAAATTTGAGCTTTTTCATCATTTCTCATATGAAGTCTACTTCCATAAGTAGATTCCATAACAAGAAAATCTGTATCCTCTATCATAGTTGGAGGACTTAATAATGGAATATCATTATTTCCAATATCTCCTGTAAAAACTGTTTTGGTTACTTTTTCTCCCTCTTTAACCCATACTTCTATAATACTAGAACCTAGCATATGTCCTGCATCATTAAATCTTACATGAATTTCTGGCGTTATTTCAATAATTTGATCATATTGAACAGGTTCAAATATTTCCAAACATCTGACAGCATCTTCTGCAGTATAAATTGGTTCTATTGGTTCTTCACCTTTTCTTTTTCTTTTTTTATTTTTCCACTCTACTTCTGTTTCTTGTATATGTCCACTATCTGGTAACATCAATGCACATAAATCACATGTTGCCTTATGTGCATATACTTTATTTCTAAAACCTTCATTATATAATTTTGGTATTCTTCCTGAATGGTCTATATGAGCATGTGTTAAAAGCATGAAATCTATTTCTGAAGGATTATATTCAAATTCTTGACTATTTTCCATTTCCTGTTCTGCTTTTCCTTGCCACATTCCACAATCTACTAAAAATTTCTTTCCTGCACCTTCTACCAAAAAGTTTGAACCTGTTACTGTTCTCGTTGCTCCTAAAAATGTAATTTTCATAAAACGCCTCCCTTAAATAAACACTTTTATTTTTTTATTCACTTTTATTTCTAAATCTTTTTTGTTAATGTTCCCAAAATCTTTTAGTTCAATTTTTTCTTCAAAGATTTCGTCATCAAATAATTGAAGATACATTTTATCTTTTTCTTTTATTAGCTTTATATATACATCTTCTAATATAAGCATTCTAATTGTAAATATGTTTTTTAATATTTCTTCATCTATTTCTTTATTTTTTGAAGTTACAGTTATGATTTTTAACTCTTGCGCTTTGTCTAGTAATATCCTTCTTGTTTCCTTTAATTCTTCCTGTATTTCTTTTTCTTCACTTACATCGATTTCAGATGTAAAAGGTAATAGATGATAATATCTAAATTGATATATGCAATCTATCATTTCTGATTTTCCATTGATCTCTTTAATTTTTAATTGATAACAATTCAAGAAGACTTTTTGTAATTTAATCAATGTTTTTTCTATTTCTTTTTCCAAATTCTTTACTTCTACTAATTTTAGAAATGTATATTTTTGTTCCATTTCCCTCTTATAAGAAACAAACTTCTTTGGATTTAATAATGCATTTAATTTTTCTAGTTCATCTAACTTTTCATTTCGTTCTTCTTGCATTAATTTTGATAAAATTCTTACACTGAATATTTTTTTCTTTAGTGGTAAATTTTCATTTCGTTTAATATATTCTTTTTGTAACAATGTCTTGTCACTAACTGTTTCATCAATTAATTTTATTTCTTGTGCCAATTTTCTTTTTTGTTTTGTAATCATTTCAATATATTTTTCTTTGTCGGAAATTTTCTTTAAAGTTTCTTCAACTTCTATTTTTTCTTTTTCATATTTTTCTTTCTTATTTGGATTATATTTTAATTCCAATAAGACAGATAATTTTTCTATTACTTTTACTATATCTTTTTGATTTTTTGTCCCATACTTTTCTTCTAATCTGCTTTTTAATATTTCCATATAGTCAATAATAAATTCTTTGTTTTTTATCCATTTTTCTAAAAATTCTTGTCCTAACAATATTCTCAAATTTTGATAAATGATATTATATGCTATGCTTTCTATTTCATTATGAATTGTCGTCCATGAATAGCCATTAAAATCTCTTAATGGTTCTACTATTTCAATATTGTTTCCTACATTGATGACATTTGATAATGTTTCCCAGATAATTGGATAGTCTTTTTTTATAATTTCATCATGTTTACTAATCTTTGCGATACAATATAATAATTTTCTTTCAATTGGATAACAAATAATTCTTTTGTTTTCTTTATCCACTAAAAACGTTTTGTCTCCTAAAATATCTGCTTCTTTAGAATTCATTTTACATATAGTAATATTGTCACAATTTTCTTGTATCATATTAATACATTGTTTAATATATTCTTCTTTTGTCATGACATTTCGTTTTATTTTTTCATAATCTTTATAAGAAGCTTCTATTTTATATAATATACTAAGAAGAAGATTTTTAGCAGTTTCATCAAAAGTCTTTTTTTCTAGTATCATTTCAAGTTCATTGTTATAATCTTTTTTCACAATTTTATTTAAGAACTTTTCTTTTTTCTTTTGCATAATCTTCTCCTTTCTTTAGTTTATTGTGTAGCTACATCATTTTCTTTTGTTCCCATTTTTAATTCATTTAATTTTTCCAAAGTCATTAATACTTCTCTTGGCTTACTTCCTTGATATCCAGAAATAACCCCTCTTTCTTCCATTTGGTCAATAATTCTTCCTGCTCTTGCATATCCCACCTTAAATCTTCTTTGAATAAATGATGTTGATGCTTGTCCTGTTTCCACAACTGTTTGAATAGCATCCATTAAAAATGGATCTGTATCATCATCTGCTGTTTGTTCTTGTGCCAATTCTTTATCTGTTTTATTATTATTTTCTATACTTTCTAAGATATCTTCACTATAAGTTGCAGTTCCATTTGATTTGACAAAGTCTACAATTTTTTCTACTTCTTCATCTGACACAAAAGCCCCTTGTACTCTTGATGGTTTTGGTGCACCTGATGGGAAGAATAGCATATCTCCTTTTCCTAACAATTTTTCTGCTCCTACAGTATCTAATATGGTTCTTGAATCTACTTGTGAAGATACAGCAAATGCAATTCTTGATGGAATATTGGCTTTGATTAATCCTGTAATAACATCTACAGATGGTCTTTGTGTTGCAATAACTAAATGCATTCCTGCTGCTCTTGCTTTTTGTGCCAATCTACAAATTGCTTCTTCTACATCTTTGGCTGCTACCATCATTAAATCTGCTAATTCATCTACAATAATCACAATTTGAGGAAGTTTTCCAATTCCTCCTTCTTTTTCAATGGCTTTATTATATCCTTTTAAATCTCTTACACCTTTGCTAGCAAATTTATTATATCTGTCATCCATTTCTTGAACTGCCCAAGCAAGTGCCCCTGCTGCCTTTTTAGGGTCAGTTACAACCGGTATTAATAAATGTGGTATTCCATTATAGACAGATAATTCTACAACTTTTGGGTCTACCATAACCAATTTTACTTCACTTGGTTTAGCATTATAAATGATACTTGTAATAATGGTATTAATACACACACTCTTACCAGAACCTGTTGAACCAGCAATTAGAACATGAGGCATTTTTGCGATGTCTGCTAATTGTGTATTTCCCGCCACATCTTTTCCTAATGCAATCGTTAGTTTAGATTTATTTTCTTGGAATTCCTTACTTTCTAATACTTCTCTTAAATGAACTGTTTCCTTTTCTTTATTTGGTACTTCTATCCCAACTGCTTGTTTTCCTGGTATTGGTGCTTCTATTCTTATCGTTTCAGCTGCTAAATTTAAAGCAATATCATCTGCTAAATTTGCAATTTTACTAACACGAACACCTTCTGCTGGTTTTAATTCATATCTTGTAATGGCTGGACCAACAGAAACATTTTCTACTTTTGCAGATACACCAAAACTGTATAATGTTTTTTGCAATTTTGTTGCTGTATCTGTTAAAGCTTTCGCACCACCCTTTAGTGTTTTTGCTTTTCCTTTACTTAATAATTCAATTGGAGGATATTCATAATGCTCATCTTCCACAACCATAGCATGTTCCAATTGAAGAACTTCTCTTTTTTTATCTTCTTTCTTTTCTTCTTCTTGTTTAAATAAGTTATTTTCAATAACATCTGGCTGCATTTCTTTTTTACTATCTCTTATTAATGGTTCTAAATCATCATTTGAATGATCATATTTTTTTAATCCTCTTGTATTTTCTGTTTCATCTAATATTCTACCACCAAAATTAATTTTTATTTGGTTATCCATTAGTTCTTTATCTTTTTCTGCTTTTGCATTAGCAATCTTCTCTGCTTTTATTCTAGCTCTTTCTGCCATTCTTTCTTCACGTTCTCTTTTTCTTCTTTCTTGTGCAGTTTCTTTAATTTCTTCTCTATTTCTTTCTTCTTTTTCTTCTAGTCTTTCTGCTCGTTTATCTTCCATTTTTTCTACAAACATATTAATCAAATCAGACATATTAATTCCAAAAGTAAATACTAAGAATACAACCGCTATACCTACACAAAGAATAACTGCTCCGATGTCTCCTAATAATTTAGCAAGAGGAACGGCTGCAACAGCTCCTATTGCTCCTCCACCTTTACTTTGTTCTCCTAAATAGTAAGCATCTTTTACAACTTCTGATAACTCTTTACCAGATTGTAACTCCCCACTAGAAATTTGAACTACACTAAATAATACTGATAAACTCACAATAAAAATTGCATATTGGATTAATTTTGAAGTTAATGTATCTCTTCCATCTGTTGCCAATTTAATTCCAATTGCAAAACCACCAATAGGAAGTACATATTGCATGATACCAAACATACCTCCTAATATTTCATTCAATTTTACACCAACCACTCCAGATTTTGTATATATTAAAACAGCTAGTAAAATACTTAGCATAATTATGCTAACAACTGCTAAATCTAATTTAGAAGCTGTTTTTTTGCTTTTTTTATATCTTCTTTTTTTCGCCATTTCTATCATCCCTTCTCGTTATGCAATTTTTTCTGTGCAATGTTGCTTTCATTATGTCATAAAATTTCATTTACATGTGGACAAATCTCGCTTTGAAAGAACTTTATCTTATATTTTTACATTTAGCAAAACTTAATTTAGTTCTTGAAAAAGCGTAAAGATTTGTCGACGCGAAAAATTGCTTTGCAATTTTTCTGTGCAATGTCGCTTTCATTATGTCATAAAATTTCATTTACATGTGGACAAATCTCGCTTTGAAAGAACTTTATCTTATATTTTTACATTTAGCAAAACTTAATTTAGTTCTTGAAAAAGCGTAAAGATT
>CASEIX010000016.1 GCA_949288095.1 uncultured Eubacteriales bacterium | reverse complement strand
TTTATAGTTTCCATTTTCATCTTTCCAAGGTGATAAGAAGCTTCTGCATCCCATTGGGCTAAATACCTTTCCTTCATAATTTTCTTTCATTTTCTTAGCTGAAATATAATCTGGATACATTCTCTTTGCTGAACATTTAACAGCTAATTTTGTTAAATAATCATATTCTCCACCTTTTAAGCAATTACATTCATCTAATACATATACTAGTTTTGGGAATGCTGGTGTAACATAGATACCTGCTTCATTTTTAATACCTTGATATCTTTGTCTTAATACTTCTTCAATAATCATGGCATTTTCTTTAATGTATGGATCTCCTTCTTCTAGATGTAAGAATAAAGTTACAAATGGAGATTGTCCATTAGTTGTCATTAAAGTATTAATTTGATATTGAATGGTTTGTACGCCTGCTTTTAATTCAGCTTTTAATCTATCTTGTACTAAATCTTCTATGATCTTATCAGATAATTTTCCTTTATATTTTTTTTCTATTTCTGATTTAAATTTATTATAGCTTTTTCTTAAATATTTTCCTAAATGTTTTAAATCTACTGATTGTCCACCATATTGGTTACTTGCAACAGCTGCAATAATTTGTGTAGTTACTGTACATGCTACTTGGAAACTCTTTGGACTTTCTATCATTTTTCCGTTCATAACAGTTCCATTATCTAACATATCTGATATATTAATTAAACAACAGTTGAAAATTGGTTGTACAAAGTAATCCGCATCGTGGAAATGTAAAACTCCGTCAGCATCTGCTTTTGCAATCTTTTCTGGTAATAATAATCTTCTTGTTAAGTCTCTTGATACTTCACCTGCAATGTAATCTCTTTGTGTTGAAGCAAGTAATGTATTTTTATTTGAGTTTTCTTCTGCTAGTTCTTTATTTTCATTTCTGATTAATCCTAATATGGTTTCATCAGTTGTATTTTGTTTTCTAACCAAAGCTCTTGTATATCTATATACAATATATTTTTTAGCTAATTCATATTTTTCAATTTCCATTAATTTTTCTTCGATGATATCTTGGATATCTTCAACTAACATTCTTTTTTTATTTAATTCTTCTATATATTCAATAATTCCTTTTATATCTTCTTTATTTGCTCTTTCTTTTGGTTTTACCTCCTGATTTGCTTTTTCAATTGCTGTTTGAATCTTTGCTCTATCATAATCAACAGCTCTTCCATCCCTTTTAATAACTTTCATTTTACATTTCCTCCTTCGATTACTATGGTTACATTATACCTCTACAATTTTTATTTTCCGTTGCAAAAGCAACACATTATGAAAAAAAACTTTTTTCAGTTCTTAATCGCTTTCTCCTCTAAGCTTTTTTCTTATATTACAAATATATTACAAAAACATTACAAATATATTTTTAGCTTTTTGTTGCTTTTGCAACTCTTTTAATGTATAATACTTATGTAATTTTAAAGGAGGAAAAAACGTGAACACCAAGTTTGACATAGAAAACTTCATTTTTGACTTTTCAAATTCTTGTCAAAAAAAGCAAAAAAAAGTTTTTAACAAAAATGAAGTTGTTACAACTTATATAAAAAATCGAAATCAATTATGTATATTATTAGATGGAAATGCCGATTTAGTACGTTATGATTTAAATGGTAATCGAACAATTGTAGAACATTTTTCAAAAAATGCTCTTTTTGGTGAAGTTTTTTATACCATTACAACTAATAATGAATTATTAGTTGAAGCAAAATCAAATTGTACAGTTCTTTTCTATATTTATGATGATCTTTTCCATAAATGTAGAAACAATTGTAAATTTCATCAAACCTTAACTGAAAATTTACCACAACTGATTTTAAATAAAGTAACAGACTTAAATATGCGAATTGAATTGTTAACTAAAAGATCTACTAGAGATAAATTACTTGGCTATTTTTCTTTACTCTCTACTAGAAAACTAAGCACTTCTTTTGAACTTCCTTTTTCTTTAACTGATTTAGCAGATTACTTAAGTGTTGATAGAAGTGCTATGATGAGAGAACTAAAACTATTAAAAGAAGATGGATTTATTGAAAAAATCGGAAATCGAATTACTTTACTTTATAAATAGGGACAATTGGGGACGTTTCTTTTTGGACATTTTGTATTAAACTAAAAAGGCTAAGGTCTGTCCCTTTCGTTCCATTTTGGAACGATTTGACACGTCCCTAACGTTCCGTTTGAATATATCTCCATGAATCTAAACACATATCTTCTAGTGTTTTTTCTGTGATCCATCCTAATTCTTCTTTGGCTTTTTGAGGGTCTGCATAACAAGTTGCAATATCTCCTTCTCTTCTTGCTGTAATTTTATATGGTACTTTTTGACCTGTTGCTTTTTCAAATGCTTTTACCATATCTAATACACTATATCCTTTTCCTGTTCCTAAATTATAGATATATAATCCTTGTTTTTCTTTCTCAATTTTTTCTAATGCTTTTACATGTCCTTTTGCTAAATCAACAACATGAATATAATCTCTAACACCTGTTCCATCTGGTGTATCATAATCATTTCCAAATACAGATAATTCTGGTAAGGTTCCTGCTGCAACACGTACAATATATGGCATTAAGTTATTTGGAATTCCTTGTGGTTCTTCTCCAATTAATCCACTTTCATGTGCTCCTACTGGATTGAAATATCTTAATATACATATATTCCATGTATTGTCTGAATGATAAGTATCTTTTAAAATTTGTTCAATAAATAATTTACTTGTACCATATGGATTTGTCGTTCCTCCAGTTTTACATTCTTCTGTTATTGGAATGATTTCTGGATCTCCATATACAGTTGCTGATGAGCTGAAGATAAATGTTTTACAATTATATTTTCTCATCGTATCTAATACCACTAATGCTCCTGAAATATTATTTGTATAATATTCAATTGGTTTTTGAACAGATTCTCCTACTGCTTTAAATCCTGCAAAATTGACAACTGCTTCTATGTCATTTTCTTCAAAAACTTTTTCTAGTTTTTCTCTATCCATATAATTCATTTCATAAAATTTAAAATCTTTTCCTGTTATTTTTTTAATTGCATCTAATACACTTGGTTTGCTATTAGAAAAATCATCTATGATAACAATTTCTTTTCCTGCATTTAATAATTCTACTGCTGTATGACTTCCAATAAATCCAGCGCCTCCTGGTAATAATATTGCCATAAAATCATTCCTTTCTTTTATATTCTTTACCTTTATATTATATTACTAGTTAGCAAAAAGTACAAGCTTAAATATATAAAAAATTGAACTTTAAGGAAGATATCCCTAAAGTTCACGAATCTCCATTCCCTCTTTTGTGTCTTTTACTTCATATCCTTTTTCTTTGATTAGATCTCTTAATCTATCTGACTCTGTCCAATTTTTTTCTTGCCTTGCTTGTTTTCTTTCTTCTACAAGTTTTAACACTTCTTCTGGAATTTCTATCTCTCTATTTTCCTCTTTATCTATTTGAATTCCTAATACGGTATCAAATTTTAGTAATAATTCTGCAATCTCCGGTGATTTTTTAGGATATTTGATCACTTCCCATACAAAACTCATAGCCAAAGGCATATTCATATCATCATTAATGGCTTTATGGAATTCATTTTCTAACCTATCTAATTCTTTTCTATCTTCTTCATCTAAAGTATTTGTTCCATTTTTATTTGCTTGATAACCATTTCTTAATCTTTCTAATGATTTTGAAGATGCTTCTATTCCTTCCCATGTAAAGTTTAATTTGTTTCTATAACTAGAGGTATAACATAATAACTTATATACCAATGGGTCATATCCTTTTTCTTTAATATCTTTTAATAAGTAAACATTTCCTAAACTTTTTGACATTTTACCACCATTGATTAATAGATATTCTCCATGTATCCAATAGTTAGCAGGTATTTTTCCACATACACCTTTGCTTTGTGCAATCTCATTTTCATGGTGTGTTGGAATTAAATCAATTCCTCCTGTATGAATATCAAATTGTTCTCCTAAATGTTTTCTTGACATGGCAGAACATTCGATATGCCACCCTGGATAACTTGGTCCCCATGGGCTATCCCATTTCATTAAATGATTTTCTGGTGCTTTTATCCATAAGGCAAAATCATATGGATTTTTCTTTTCTGGATCTACATCTACTCTTGCTCCTGCTTTTTGTTCTTCTACATTTACATTTGATAAAACTGGGTATTTATCTAATTTAGAAACATCAAAATAGATAGCTGTTGATGTTTCATATGCATATCCTTTTTCTACAAGTTCTTCTACATATTCTAACATTTCTGGAATATAGTCTGTTGCTTTACAAATAATTTCAGGTATTTCAATATTTAAATCTTTTAAGTCATCAAAAAATAACTTGGTATAATGTTCTGCTATTTCTAATGGTGTTTTATGTTCTTCTCTAGCTGATTTAATCATCTTGTCTTCTCCTTCATCTCCATCAGAAACTAAATGTCCTACATCTGTTATATTCATAACATGTTTAACTTTATATCCATTATATTTTAACATTCTTCTTAAAACATCTTGAAATATATTTGTTCTCATATTTCCAATTGTTGCATCTTTGTATACAGTTGGTCCACATGAATATATTCTTACTTCCTTTTCATTGATTGGTTTAAATAGATTTTTTTCTTTTGTTAATGTGTTGTATAGATATATATCCACGATTTCATCATCCCTTTCTTGTAGAATATGTATTATTTAAGTACATTTTATCGTTGCGCATTTTGTTTTAAATTGAGATGTGAAAAAATTCACATCTCAATGTTATCTTTGTGTTTCTTATTACTGAACTACATTTTCTGCAGGTGGTGTTGTATTTCCACTTTCTCCTGTATCACCACCATCACTTGGAGGGTCTCCTCCTCCGCTTGGTGGGTCGATTGTGTTTCCTGCTCCACTTGATGTATTTCCATCACCTGTTGAATTTGTTGTATTTGTTGTGTTTGTAGATGGTGTTATATTTCTAGGAGGTTCTTCTTCTTTTGGTTCTGTATGCAATGTACATACTCCATTTACTCGAGTTCCTGAAGAACTTGTTCCATTTAAAGGTGTCCATAATCCCAATTGTTCTTTTGGTAAAACTGCACCATAATAATTTTGTCTAACTTCACAGTATTGTGAACAATATTCTGTTGCTACTAAACCTGATTCAGAACAAATTGTTTGACTTCCATGTCCTTCACATTGTTCTGGTAAATTGTCTTGTGTAAAGATTTCTGTATATGTATTGGTACATCCTGTTGTTGCTAGACAACCTGTTGTTCTACACACAGTTTCTTCCACAATTCCACTTGGTCTTGTAAATGTTGCATTTTCCAAGTCTTTATGAATTGCTGTCATTACACTATCCCAAATAACACCTGCGGGGTTATTTCCTGAATACACAACTGTTTCTGGTTGGTCATATCCATACCAACATGCTGCTGCATAATATGGTGTAAATCCACAAAGCCATCTATCATAATCATCATCTGTTGTTCCTGTTTTTGCTGCTACATCCATTCCACTAATTGCACAATAAGTTGCTGTACCAACAGAAGATTTGACGGTTTCTTGTAAAATAGACTTAACAATATAGGCATTTTGTTCTGATATCACTCTAGTTTGTTCTTGCTTTGGTGTTAATACTGTATTTCCACTAGAATCAACTACTTTTGTATAGAATGTTGGCGTAATATATACACCATCATTTGCAATAGATGCATAAGCTCCTGCCATTTCCAATGGTGTAGCACCATTTGTTGTTCCTCCTAATGCTAAAGATAAATCCGCATCTTCATCTGCATTAATATGACTAAGTCCCATTTTATTTAGATATTCTATTGATTTACTTGGTGATAATTCTCTCATAATTTTTACTGCTGGCACATTTAAAGATTTAGCAATAAAATATCTAATATTTACTGACTCATTACTATATTTTCCATTTTGATTTTTTGGAATATATTTTCCTCCAAAATCTGTTTCTTGATCCATATATGCTGTTGCTGCTGTTATCACTTTTTCTTGTAATCCTGGTGCAATAACAGCTATTGGTTTGATAGAAGATCCTGTTTGTCTAACACTTTGGGTTGCTCTATTTAATCCTCTACTGTCTGTTTTTTCTCCTAATCCTCCAACGGTTCCTACTACATTTCCCGTTTTATAATCAATCACTACCATTGCTGCTTGAGAATGATCATTTAATTTTTCTCCTGTTTCCTTATTAGTAGCTCTTCCTGCAACCACATATCTATCTTCCGCAAATTCTTCTTCCATTTGTGTTTGAATATTCGTATCTACTGTTGAATAAATTGTAAGTCCACTGCTATATACATAGTTTTCTGCTAACTGTTGAGACCATCCTTTTTCTTCCATAACTTGATCAATGACTTGATCTAATACAGCTTCTGTATGATATGAATATGAAGATGTGGTTGCAATTGCACCTTTTTGGAAGTTTAATCCTGCATCTACTTCTGCAATTGCTGCATCATATTCTTCTTGATTATTAATATATCCTAATTCATTCATTTTATTTAAAGCTACTTTTGTTTGATTTTTTATTAATTCTGTATTATCCTTTGTTTCATCAAATGGATTATATCTACTTGGTGAACTATTAATTCCTGCCATATATGCACATTCTGCCAAAGTTAAATCCTTTGCACTTTTATTAAAATAATATTCTGCGCCTAATTCAACACCATGTAAATTTCCTTCTCCACCAACATATAATATATTTAAATACAATTCTAAAATTTGGTCTTTTGATATCATTCTTTCTACCTGATATGCTTTTGCCCATTCTCTTACTTTTCTCATGATACCTGCTATACCAGATCTTTCATCATCCTGTGTAATATTTTTTACTAACTGTTGTGTAATTGTACTTCCACCATAAGAACTATCTCCTAGTAAAGTATTTAAAATAGCTCCTGCTGTTCTTTTTATATCTACACCATTATGTTGATAAAATCTTTCATCTTCCATTGCTACATAAGCCTTTGGCAAATATTCTGCCATATCTTCAAGTGTTATAATTTTTCTTTTTTCATCACCACTTAATTCTGCGATTACAGCACCGTTTTGGTCTACAATAACCGAGTTAGCCGCACCAATGGTTAATTCTTCCTTAGTAATTTCAAAATCATCACCAAACAGTCCAAAAAATACACCAGCTACAACACCTGCTCCAATGACACATAATAATAAGAATATCAATATAAAAATTCTAATTGCCATCATTAATTTTGGGTGTCTTGCTGAAAATTTTCCTTCTTTATTTTTTGTTTTCTTTCCTTTACCTTTTCTATTGGCATTTTGTGTTGGTACTCTTTTCGTCGTTCTCGTATCTCTTTTGTTGGTTGTACTTGGCCTTCTTTTTCTTTTTGCATTTTTCATATTATATTTTCTTGTTCTATCTTCATCACTACTTCTTCTATTACTACTTGGCATATGTTTACCTCCTTGCCAAATTCACTTTGTATTATTTTATTTTCAATACTTATTTAAGTTACAGAAAATCGATATCTACATTATATTATATTTTATAAAAAAAGGAAAGTATTTGATAAAATTTTTAAGATTTTCATAAACTCCTCATAAATTCTTCAAATTATGCATATAAGATAAATAATTTTAAATATATAAACATTATATCTTCGTTTTTATTCCTTTTAAATATTGAATGTTTACATTATCTCTTTTTATCCTTTTTAAGATTTCCTCTATTGGTTGATTTTTATATTGTGTAGCTTCATAAATATCTTTTGCTTCAAACTGTTCTAAATGTGGATTTGTTTTCCAATCAATTTCATAATCATTAATATTCAATCCATTAAATCTTTTGTTTTTTATCTTTACATTTCCTTTAAAATTAATAATTGTCGCTGTACTATCGATTGTATATCGGTTTATCATTTCTGTTGGAAAGTCTAGATTTAATATGATATTCGTTTTAGATAAGATTTTCCTTTTGTTATTTCCTACATTAATAAAGATTCCCTGCTCTTTTGAAATTTTTTCTTCAATATTTTTAAAACGATCAATATGATTGGTAACAATTTTCACATATTTATATTCCATAACTAATTTTTCAATTGTATAAATTGCTAATTCTGAAATGTCATTTACTAAAATTCCGATTTTTATTTCTTCTTCTTTTATTTTTAACTTTTTTATAACATATTCTAAAACATCAAATAATAACATTTGAAACAACCATCTTCCATCTACGACCTCATAATTATATGAATATAAGTAATTGACATAGTTTTCCTGTTGTTTTACTTGTTTACTTAATACTAATTTTTTACTATTCGTTTTATCCAAAATAGTCTTTGTTTTTATAGCTAACTTATATGCCGTTTTTTCATCTAAACTTGTCTTTGTTATTGGTAAAATAATTGTATCATTTTCTAATTTTACAATATGTAACCATTCTGCAATTTTACTAGGCTTGTCAGTTTCTTTTATATAATACATAAAATCACCTCATATACTTTTCTATTTTAAGTATATTAAGGTGATTTTCATTATAGAACTATAATATCTCTCTTTAAAAGTTTTTCTTTTACAACACCAATTCCTATAAATTGTTTCTTGCTATATATTTTATAAATTTCATCTTTTAAATCAAAACTTAATTTTACACCATTTAAAAATAGTTGTATTTTTTTTTCATTTAACTCTATATTTTCTAAATTTTCAAATAATTTTTCAATGGTTATGATATGTTTTTCAACATTTTCTTTATTTAAATCCTCTACCAAAACAGATTGCTCTATGGTAAAGGTTCCCACTCTTGTCCTTTGTAATTCTTTCATATATCCTATTGTTCCCATTTTTTCTGCAATATCTTCACATAGACTTCTAATATATGTTCCTTTTGAGCAACTCACTTCAAATTGAATTTCAAGATTTGCTTTATCTATTTTTAATAATTGTATATCATATATCGTTATTTTTCTTGGCTGAATTTCTACTTGTTGTCCTTTTCTTGCATATTCATATAGCTTTTTTCCATTTACTTTAATAGCAGAATAGATAGGTGGGATTTGTTCTTGTTCCCCTAAGAAGCTTTCTAAAACTATTTTTACATTGTTTTCGTCTAAAAGTTCCTCATCTACCACCTCTTGTTGTAAAATATCGCCTTCTTCATCTCCTGTACTTTTCTTAATTCCTAGTTTTAAAACCACTGTATATGTTTTATCATGGTTCATTAAATACTTAGAACACAATGTTCCTTTTCCAATCAACAATGGTAATACACCTGTTGCTAATGGATCTAATGTTCCAGTATGTCCTACTTTTTCTCCTGTTATTTTTTTTACTTTTGTAACAATATTATGTGATGTATATCCTTTTGATTTATTGACAATTAATATTCCATTCATATTTGACCTCTTTTTCAAATATTAATTATAATACTTTCTTTATTTCTTTTACCAATTTTTCTTTTACTTGTTCTACATTTCCCGCTACTGTTGCACCTGCTGCTCTTGGGTGTCCTCCACCACCAAAGATATAGCAAATATCAGAAACATTAATATTTGAACCATTTCCTGTTCTCATAGAAACTTTATATAGATTTTCTTCCTTTTCACGTATAAATACAGAAACCTTAACACCTTCTATACTTCTTGCATTTTCAACAATTCCTTCATGGTCTCCTGGTTCTGCATGTACATCTTCCTCATCTTGTTTATTAATATATGTAAATGCAATTTTGTCATCCTCTAAAAGTTCTAATCGATTCATTGCTCTTCTTAATAATTCAAAGTTAGATTTTCTTCTAGTTTCTAATACTCTTTGATAAATATCAGATATGTTAACACCTTTCCTTAATAATTCTGCTGTAAATTCAAATGTTTCTGCTGTAACACTTGAATATTTAAATCCTCCTGTATCTGTGATGATTCCTGTAACAATACAACTTCCAATTTCTGCATCAATGTCAATATCAAAATATTCAAACATACCTGCTAAAATTTCACAACAAGCAGGAGATACTGGATTGACAAAATTCAAATCTCCATACATCATGTTAGAACTATGATGATCAATAACAATTGTTTTTTTGGCCTTTTCAAAATATTCTCTTCCAACTAATCTCTTTAAATCAGCACAATCTAATGAAATTGCTAAATCATATGTTTCTACATCTGAAGTTGTTTTTACTGTGTTAGCACCTGGTAAAAAGTCGAATGTTCTTGGAAATTCTCTTACAATTACATCTACTTTTTTTCCCATTTGCTTTAATGCCAAATTCATGGCTAGCACACTTCCAATCGCATCTCCATCTGGTGATTCGTGTGCCATTACCACAATGGTTTCTGCTTGTTTTATTTCTACTAAAATATCATCTAATGTCATATTATATCCCCCTATTTTTTACTCTTGTTCTTCTTTTTTAGGCATAATCTCTTTTAAAATAGAATCAATTTTGGCTCCATATTCAATAGAATCATCTAATTCAAAAATTAATTCTGGTGTATTTCTTAAATTGACTCTTTTTGCTAATTCACTTCTAATATATCCTGATGATTTTTTTAGTCCTGCCAATGTATCTTTTATATTTTTTGAATTTAAAATACTAACATACACTTTTGCAAATTTTAAGTCATTAGTTACTTTTACTTTTGTAACACTAATCATTCCTGTTACATTTGGATTTTTTAATTCATATCCAATAATTTGACTAATTTCTTTTCTATATTCTTCATCAATTCTCCCCAATCTTGGGTTTTCTTTTCCTTGCATATATACTCTCCTTTGTTTTAGAAAAAAGGGATTTTCTCCCTTTTTCCCAAATTATCTTTTTATTTCTTCCATCACATAAACTTCAATGATGTCTCCTTCTTTGATGTCATTATAATCTTCAATTTGCATTCCACATTCAAAACCTTTTGTTACTTCTTTTACATCATCTTTAAATCTCTTTAATGTTGCTAAATGTCCGTCATGGATAACAATATTATCACGAATTACTCTGACACCTGCATTTCTTTCTACTTTTCCATTTAATACATAAGCTCCTGCAACAGTTCCTACATTTGAAATTTTGAAGATTTGTCTTACTTCTACATTTCCGATTACTTTTTCTTCATATTTTGGTGCTAACATTCCCTTCATAGCAGCCTCTACATCTTCTATTGCTTGGTAAATAACAGAATATTGTTTGATTTCTACTTCTTCTTTTTCTGCCATTTCTTTTGCTGTATGGTCAGGTCTTACATTAAATGCAATGATAATGGCATTAGATACTTTTGCAAGTGTAACATCTGATTGATTAACGGCTCCTGCTGCACTATGAATTACTTTTACTCTCACTTCTTCATTTTGTAATTTTTCTAATGATTGTTTTACAGCTTCTACAGAACCTTGTACATCTGCTTTTACGATTAAGTTCAATACTTTTAGTTTTCCTTCTTCCATTTGGCTAAATAGATTGTCTAACGTTACTTTTGTCACACTATTAATTGCTTTTTCTCTAGCTTGACGTTTTCTTCTTTCTATTAGATGTTTTGCCATTTTTTCATTTTTCACTTCATAGAAAGTATCTCCAGCTTCTGGTACATCTGTTAATCCCATGATTTCAACCGGTGTTGATGGACCTGCTGATTTTACTTTTTTACCTTTATCATTTACCATCGCTCTGATTCTTCCGATTGATGAACCAACCACAATGGTGTCTCCCACATCTAAAGTTCCTCTTTGTACCAACATGGTTGCAATGGCACCTTTTGCTTTATCTAATCTTGCTTCGATAACAGCACCTTTTGCTTGTTTATGTGGATTTGCTTTTAATTCTAATACATCTGCTTCTAATAATACCATTTCTAATAATTGGTCTATATTTTGATGTTTCTTAGCAGAGATTGGAACATAAATCGTATCTCCACCCCATTCTTCTGGTACCAATTCATATGCCATTAATTCTTGTTTTACTTTATCAATATTAGCATCTGGTAAATCAATTTTGTTAATCGCAACAATAATTGGAATTCCTGCTGATTTTGCATGGTTAATGGCTTCAACTGTTTGAGGCATAACACCATCATTTGCAGCAACTACCAAGATAGCAATATCTGTAATTTGTGCACCTCTCGCACGCATTGCTGTAAATGCTTCATGTCCTGGTGTATCTAAGAAAGTGATTTCTCTATCATTAATTTTTACCATGTATGCACCAATTGCTTGTGTAATTCCTCCTGCTTCTCCTTCAATCACATTTGTTTTTCTGATGGCATCTAAAAGAGATGTTTTACCATGGTCTACATGTCCCATAACAACAACAACTGGTGGTCTTGGTACTAAATCTTCTTCTCTATCTTCAGATTCGTCAAATAAGATATCTTCCTCTGTCACCGTTTCTTTCTTTGTTGCTGTAATACCAAATTCTTGAGCAATTAAATATGCTGTATCAAAATCGATTTCTTGGTTGATGGTAGCCATAACACCAAAACCTAATAATTTTTTGATAACTTCTGCTGTTGTTTTTTTCATTTCAGCAGCTAAGTCTTTTACTGTAATCGTTTCTGGAATTTCTATATCTGTTAATTTAAAGATTTTTTGTTTTGTTCTTTCTTCTTGATTTTGATTTTTCTTTTTCTTTCCTCTTCTTCCTCTTTCTGTTGTTAAATCATAATAATCTAGCATACCACCTTCTTGGTCATCAAACATATTAGATAATTGATTTGCTGTTTTTAATGTTTTTAATTTTCCTTCATCAAAATTACCATTATTAGAATTTCTTCTATTTTTTGACTTTTTAGTATTTTTATTTTCATCAAATCGATTATTATTTTTTTGTTTGTCAATATTCTTATTATATTCTCTTACATTTTCTTTTTCTACTACTTCTGTTGCCATGATATTTTTTATATTTTTCTCAATACCTTTTTCATCTAATGGTCTTTTTCCATATCGATCATTATTATTGGCATTTCTATTATTAAATTTATTATTTCTATTATTGAAGTTAGTAGCATTATTATTGTTGAAATTATTTCTTCTTTGATTATTATAATTATTATTGTTTCTATTTTGATAATGATTATTCGTATTATTATTGTTATTTACTCTTACATTTTTTGTCTCTGTTTTCATACTCTTATTTTCTTCAACCTTTTCTGGAACTTTGTTAGATTTTTCTTCTTGAACAGTTTTCACTTCTGGTTTTGTATTTGTTTCTTCTTTTACAACTGTTTCACTTTTTGCTTCTGTTTTTTCTTCTTTTTTTACTTCTTCCTTCTTTGGTTCTGGTTTATTTAATCCAAACAGTTCACTAACTGTCATTGGTTTATTTGGTTTATTTCTATAAACAATATTATAATCTTTGTTCGCTTTTCTCTCCACAAAACCAATATTGTTATTTCTTTTTTCTTCTTTTTTTACTACTTCTTTATTCTTTTCAGATTCATCTTGTGAAATAATCACTTCTCTCCTAATAATAACAGGTGTTTCTTTTTTGTTTTCTTTTTTAGAATCCTTTTTGGTTTCTTTATTCTCTGCTACTTTTTTTGCTCCTGTATTTTTCTTTGCAATTGCTTCTTCTATTCTTTTGGCTTCCTCTTCTTCCACACCACTTAAATGACTTTTGGCTTCAATATTTAATTTGTTAGCAATATCTAATACTTCTTTACTTGTTAAATTTAATTTTTTTGCTATTTCATGTATTTTTATCTTACCCAAGAACTTCACCCCCATTGTTTATTTTTTCTATTTCTTTAGATAAATTTATATCTTGTATACCAATGATTGCTTTATTTTTCTTTCCTATCGCTTTACTTAATGTTTCTATATCTGCTATTTGTATGATTGGTATATGAAACTCTCCACATATTTTTTTAAATTTATCTTTTGTTCTGTCTGATGAATCCTCTGCTAGAATCACTAACTTCACTAATCTCTTTTTTATACTATTTTCTACGCTGTCTGCACCAAAAGCTATTTTTCCGTGCTTTTGCAGATAATCCAATTAAACCTAATATTTTCTTATTTACCAAGAATGACACCTCTTAAACTTTCATAAATTTCGTCTGATATATGTATATCTAATACTTTTTCTAATCTTTTTGATTTGATAACTTTTTCTAGGCAGTTTATATTATTACAAATATATGCCCCTCTGCCTTCCATCTTACCTGTTCTGTCTATGTGTATCTCATTTTCTTTATTTTTCACAATTCTAATGAATTGATTTTTATCTTTTTTTTCATTACATCCCATACAGGTTCTTTGTGGTATTTTTTTCACTTAAAACCCTCCATTCGAACAGTTTATTTTTTCAATTATTGTCCATTTTATTTTATGTTTTATAATCTCAATTATTCTTCATTTTCTGCTTGTTCTTGTTTTTCTTCTATTGGTTCTTCATTTTGTGTTTCAGCTTCTTGTGCTTTCATTAACATTTCTCTAAATTGGGTTTCTGATTTAATATCTATTTTCCAATTTGTTAATTTAGCTGCTAATCTTGCATTTTGTCCTGATTTTCCAATAGCAAGTGATAATTGGTCATCTGGAACAATGACTTGTGCAAATTTTTCTTCTTCTTTTATATCTACTGCCAATATTTGTGCTGGTAATAATGCTGAAGATATATAAATTGATGGGTCTTCATTCCATTCAATAACATCTATTTTTTCTCCATTTAATTCATTGATGACATTTTGAATTCTAACACCTTTTTGTCCTACACAAGAACCAACTGGGTCAATGTTTGGATCTGGAGAATATACTGCTACTTTACTTCTATACCCTGGGTCTCTTGACACACTCTTAATTTCAATAACCCCTTCATAAATTTCTGGTATTTCAAATTCTAATAATTTTCTGACAAAATCAGGATGACTTCTAGATACAATAACTTGTGGTGCTCCTTTTGCCCCTCTTTCTACATCTAGTACATATCCTTTTATTTTATCATTGACTCTATAAGTTTCGGTTGGTACTTGTTCTTTTGTTGGCATGATTCCTTCTAGTCTTCCTAAATCCATTACCACAATATTTTTATCTGCTTTTTGAATAATTCCTGAAACAATTTCGCCTTTTCTATCATTAAATTCTGTGTAAATAATTTCTCTTTCTGCTTCTCTTAATTTTTGAATGATAACTTGTTTTGCTGTTTGTGCTGCAATTCTTCCAAAGTTTCTTGGAACAATTTCTACTTCTACTGTATCTCCGATATTCACATCTTTGTTGATTTTTTTAGCATCTTCTAAACTGATTTCTAATGCACTATCATTTGCATGTTCCATAACTTCTTTTATAGAATATACATGTGTTGCACCAGTTTGTGGGTCCATGACAATTTTTACATTTTCTAATGCATCAAAATTTCTTTTATATGCTGTTAATAGTGCTGTTTCAATGGATTCTAATAAATATTCTTTTTTGATTCCTTTCTCTTTTTCTAATTCTTCTAAGGCTAATATTAATTCTTTATTATCGATTGCTGGTTCTTTTGCTTTGCTTTTGCTTTTCATTTTCTTTCCTTCCTTTCTTTCTTTTCAATCCCAATGATATATAGTTTTGATTTGTGCTATATTCTTTCTTTCAATTTTTATATCATCTTCCAATAGGATATATTCTTCATTAAAATCTTTTAAAATTCCTTGATATTCTTTATTTCCTAATGCATCTTTTTTGAATAATTTGATAGAAACTTCTTTTTCTTTATTTTGTTCTAAGTGTTTATCTTTTCTTAACACTCTTTCTATTCCTGGTGATGATACCTCTAAGAAATATTGTTCTTTGATATAATTTGCTTCATCTAGTAAATCTGATATTTCATCATTTACTTTTTCACAGTCTTTTAAGTCTATTCCTTCTGGTTTATCAATATAGATTCTTAGGAAATAGTTTTTTCCTTCTTTTGCATATTCTACATCATATAAGTCATAACCTATATTTTCTATTTTTTCTTTTAATAGGTTCTCAACTTTTTCTTCTATATTTGCCAAGAAGTTTTCCTCCTTTTTTCAAAATTTAAGAGTGGGATTTGTTCCCACTCTCTCGCTCTTGTTGTTTTCCTTATATATTATACCCACTTTTTACCAAAAATGCAAGGTTTTTTCAAATTTTTATTTAATATTTTTAATAAATTGCCATCACTTAAGAAATTTCATTTATAAATCCTTATTCCACTATCCTATACCCATTATTAACTTTTTCAAGTTGTACATCATCCTTTAAACAGACAATTGGGCGAATTCCTTGCATTACGCTTCCAGGTCCATCAGGAGAAATTTGTCCATTATTATTAACTCTTATTAAAGACGATGATTGACTTGTTGTTCCTGATGGTGATGCTAAAAATACGCCATTAGCATTTCCCGATCTCAAAACATATGTATTATCATTAGTATTTATGATTCCATAAGTATAAGCTATAGCCCAATTCTCTCCTCCGTTATTACTTATACTATATCCCACTCTGGTAATAGATTCTACTGGATTTCCTTCACTATCTTTTGATGTTTCATTACTTTCTAAACTTCCTGCTAAATAATTGGTTCCATATTTTTTATTATATGATTTAAAAAGCAATTCAATTGTTGGCCCGCCTATAGCAAAATCAGCTTTATCTGTTTTAAATTTATTCCATACACTTGTATCACACATATATGCTACTGCTTTCATATTATCATTTGTACTTCTTGTTTTATTATATGTTAAATACTCATAATATTGTCCATTTAAGTATCTTGTTTCTTCCACAACATCATCTGATCCATTTGGATAATCTACTAAAATATTCCAAAGATTTGTTGAATATGGATAACTTCCTTTATTTACTGTATGATTATTTTTTGTTGCTGGTATACTTTCTACACTTATATAATTGCTAGATATTAAATATATATGTTCCTCAGATTCATTTCCTACTTTTCCTGTATAATATATTTGCCAATCTGATTTTTGACTTTCTCCTCCATCTGCCACATCAATATCTGAATAGTTCATTACATAACTTCCATAATTTTCGCTTGTTATTTCAGATGCTAACAATCCTTTTTTTTCAGTTACATCGCCATCTTGACTAACTATATATTCCCTTTCACTTGGAAACCTACATATAAAATTATTTCCTGATTGTGTAACTTCAACACCATCATCTACTAATTCTTCCTGTAATGTTTCTTGTTTAATATTACCATATTTATCTTTTCCCATTGTAACCACAGTTGCTTGTTCTACTATTTCTTTTTCTTCACTAATCTCTGTTTCTTCTTTAGCTGTTCCTGCATTTCCTATAATTCCATTATCTCCTGTTATGGCATTTATTGTAATTCCTGCTAAAATTAATAGAATGATAATTGTCATCACTAGTGCAATTAATGTAATTCCTCTATTTTGTTGTCGTTCCATTATTTTTTCCTCCTTTGTATTACTCTTAAAGTCGAGTACTCTAAGAATTTACTTTTTCCTAGAAGTATTGGAACGATAACTTTCTTAAATATATATCTATTATAAATTTATAAAATTTTTTAATAATTTTTAGTTGAAAAATCATTTTACTTTTATTGACTTTATTATATTTTATTGATATCATAAATATGAAAAAATTTTCTTAGAGTACTCGACTCTAAGAAAATTTTTATTTTCACATTAATCATTAATATATAATTGTAAATTTCCTTTCTGATATTCTTCCATTATTCTCATATTAATTTCATTTTGCACATCTCTTGCTTTTTTAGGATGTACTAAATATCTTATATACATTTCTATATGTGATCTTTCAATTTTTATGTAAATAATAGGGTCCAAATTATTATAATAAATTCTATATTCTAAAATTGCTTCATCAACAGCATCTTCCATTTTCTTTGGAATCTCTTTTAAGGTCTCATTATCAAATACAATTTCATATAAAATTTCTTCTGTTTCCTTAATATCTGCATCTAAAGAAACATCTACCTTTATTTCATCCCAAATATATTTAAATACTTTTGTATAATTTTTTAGTGTTTTGGTAAAGATATATGAATTTGGTATATGAATAATTCTTCCTGTACTTTGCTCTCCATATACTCGTTTCCCTATTTCCAATATTTCAAACCCTAATGCATGTTTGCTGATAACATCTCCCATAACATCATCAATTTCAATTCTGTCTTCTATTTCAAAAGGTCTGGTTATATTAATATAAATACCTGCAAAAAAGTTAAAAATAATTTCTCTAATAGCAATCGTCAAACCAGCTGATATTAAACTAATAAAAGTGATTAGTCCCGATAATTTTTCTCCCCAAAGAAGAAAAACTAATATAAAAGAAATTGCTGTTAATATGATTCTAATTTTTCGATTTCTAAAAAATTTCTTTTTATCATTTACTGGCAAATTTGAATATATTTTTTTTATAATTGACTTAATTACGCCAAAAACGAAAAATATTAATATAGTCAGTATTGCTAATCTTATATATTCACTATCAATGCCTGTAATTCTTCCTAAATATGCTGAAAACTCTGTTATATACTCCATAAATTCCTTCTTTCTATATATTTCTCATTTTTTATTTAATGTAAAAGAGTTGTATATTTAAATACAACTCCCCTATATTGTAATATGTTATTTCTATAAAATCAATATTATTCTTTATTTTCTTCTGATTTTGTTTCAGCTAAATCTTTCATTGTTAAGTTAATTCTACCTTGGTCATCAATATCTGTAACTCTTACAGTTACTTTATCTCCTACATGTAATACATCTTCTACATGTTTAATTCTATCTTTAGAGATTTGAGAAATGTGTAATAGTCCTTCTTTTCCTCCACATCCTAAATCAACAAATGCACCAAAGTTCATAATTCTAACAACTTCTCCATAATAGATTCCATCTACTTCTACTTCTCTTACGATATCTTCTATCATATCTAATGCTTGTTCTGCTTTCTTTGTATCATTTGAGTAAATAAATACTTGTCCATCTTCTTCAATATCGATTTTTACACCTGTTTCTTCAATAATTTTATTAATTGTTTTTCCACCAGTTCCAATAACATCTTTGATTTTATCTACTTTAATTTGTGTACTTACAATTCTTGGTGCATATGGAGAAATATTTGATCTTGGTTTGTCTAATACTGGAAGCATAACATCTTCTAATATATGTTTTCTAGCAATTCTTGTTTTTTCAAATGCTTCTTTGATAATATCATAAGATAATCCATCCACTTTAATATCTACTTGGATAGCTGTGATTCCTTTTTCAGTTCCTCCTACTTTAAAGTCCATATCTCCAAAGAAATCTTCAAGTCCTTGAATATCTACTAACATTACATAGTCATTTTCATCATTTGGATTTGTAACCAATCCTGTTGAAATACCTGCAACTGGTCTTTTGATTGGTACACCTGCATCCATTAATGCTAATGTACTACCACAAATACTTGCTTGTGAAGTTGAACCATTTGAAGATAATACCTCTGATACTACTCTGATAGCATATGGAAATTCTTCTTTTGATGGAATAACTGGAACTAATGCCTTTTCTGCTAAAGCACCGTGACCAATTTCTCTTCTACCAGGTCCTCTTGAAGTTCTTGCTTCACCAACACTGTATGCTGGGAAATTATAGTGATGCATATATCTTTTTGATTCTTCTGTATCAATTCCATCTAATACTTGTTCTTCACTAATCATTCCTAATGTTGCAACTGATAATACTTGTGTTTGTCCTCTTGTAAATAAAGCACTTCCATGTGTACGAGGTAATAAGCCTACTTCACATGATAATGGTCTAATTTCATCTAATGCTCTTCCATCTACTCTTTTATGTTCATCAAAAATTAAATGTCTAACACATTTCTTTTCTAATTTGTAAATCGCTTCTCCTATATCAGCTTTATGCTCTTCTGCTAATTCTTGTCCAAATTTTTCTTCATAGCTGTTTGCTATTTTTTCTGTTAATTCTGAAATGTTATTATCTCTTGTTTCTTTATCTACTTCTTGAACAGCTGTTAGCATATCTTCTTTGAAATTGGTTTCTACAAATTCATAAATATCTTCTGGTACGGCAAATGATTTGTATTCGAATTTTGGTTTTCCAATTTCTTCTTTCATTTTCTCAATGAATTTACAAATTTTCTTGATTTCTTTATGACCTTCTTCAATTGCTTTTAACATCACATCATCTGGAACTTCATTTGCTCCTGCTTCAATCATGGCAATTTTCTTTTCTGTTCCTGCAACTGTTAAAGTTAAATCACTTTTTTCTTTTTGTTCTTCTGTTGGGTTGATGATGATATTTCCATCAACTAATCCAACATTTACTGCTGCTGTTGGTCCACCAAATGGAATATCTGATATAGATAATGCTGCTGAAGCACCAATCATTGCTGCCACTTCTGGTGAATTATCTTGGTCAACACATAGAACAGTTGCCACAACAACTACATCATTTCTAAAGTCCTTTGGAAATAAAGGTCTTAAAGGTCTATCAATTGCTCTTGATGTTAAAATTGCCTTATCACTTGGTTTTCCTTCTCTTTTGATAAAACTTCCTGGTATTTTTCCTACTGAATATAATTTTTCTTCATAATCTACTGAAAGTGGGAAAAAGTCAATTCCTTCTTTTGGTTCTTTAGAAGCTGTAACATTGACCATAACAACAGTATCTCCATATCTAACCAATACACTTCCATTTGCTAATCCTGCCATTTTACCTGTTTCAAAAACAAGTTTTCTTCCTGCTAATTCTGTTTCATAAGTTTTAAACATAAAAAATCCTCCTAAATTAATAAATTTGCACCATTTACAAACTTTAGTAAACTTAATTTAGATGGTAACCTCTATAATGTATTATTTATCTATTCATAATATATTATACAAGCTACTTACCTAAATCAACAAGTTTACTAAATTTTTTTAAAGCCCGATTATACACCGGGCTTATTTAAAATTTTTATTTTCTTATTCCTAATTTTTCAACGATTGTTCTATATCTATTGATATCTTTTTTCGCTACATAGTTTAATAGGTTTCTTCTTTTTCCAACCATTTTTAGAAGTCCTCTTCTTGAATGGTTATCTTTTTTGTGAACTTTTAAGTGTTCTGTTAATTCATTAATTCTTTCTGTTAAAAGAGCGATTTGAACTTCTGGTGAACCAGTATCGTTTTCTTCTCTTTTATATGTGTTAATGATTTCTTGTTTTCTTTCCTTTGTCATCGTTTACACCTCCTATTTTTTTGTTTTCTCCTTTAACTGAGCTTAAGATTTGGTGCTTATCTACAAGCTAAGTAAAAGGTATGTTGTTTTCCAACATACCTATTTTACTATAGATTTGTAAATTTTTCAAGTCTTATTTTTGAAATTTCATTATTTCAACTATTTTTCACACATTTATTTCCCATTCTGTGCATGAATTTACTTGATTTCCAGTTTCTTTTAACTGAATATTTTTATCTAGATATACGATTGGCATAATATTATTAGATGAGCTTAAAGATGGATTTCCTGCATAAAGTACATCACCTCTTCCAATCACTCCAATACCATTATTTGCCACTGCATGAAAGCCTATAGCTCCTGTATCTGTAAATGTTCCTCCTGCTAATATATAACGAGATGTGAGCCAATAGTTCTTTCTATATGGAAACAGCATAGAATATTCTCTACTACTTGTAGTGATTCCTTTTATATCTCCAGTTGATGACTCTGTTAATGTCGTTGCATAATATCCATAATATGTGCTTATTAAGGTAATATTTTCTCCTATAGCTAATTCCTTATAATAATTCTTGCTGTTTTCATCATAATATCTAAATAAGTTATATCCAAAACGCCCTGTACTTCCATTTTTTCCTTGCAATGTTGTATATTCAGGTGCTTTAGTACATATTACTTCATTTAGATATTCTCCTATTTCTCCTTCTCTATAAACAGTTCCATCACCTGTATTTGTTGGGTCATATCCTGTAATTTTATTTATATCTTCTATCGTCATTGATCTTACAGAAATAGCACCTGTCCCATGCCCGTAAATTTTACAAATATTTTCCATTTCTTCTATTCCATAACAATATCCTATTGCACTACGTAGAGAAAGTCCTTTTGATTCAGTCGATTGAATCGGCGTTGCTGGAACTAACATTAAATTATCTCCCGCAGCATTATGTTCAACTCCTAATAATCTCCATGTAGTTTCATAACTACTACTAAAAGTTTGTCCTTCTCCACTACTAACTCCTGTTTTCTCTGCTTCAGCTGTATAGGTATGTTCTCCCTTATCATTTGCATTATAGGTTATATAATCTCCTATTTGTAATGTAACTTCTCCATTTGTTATATTATGATTATCATCTTCATCACTTGTTTCCCACCATGTCATATCTCTTACATTTCCATCTTTGTCTACTGCATAATTTCTTTTACTTTCTACAAATAATACTTTTATAACTTCTCCTACATCTGTTGCTTTTGTCTTTCCTTCATCTGTTTCTTTATCTAATTCACCTTGTAATTCACTTTCTTCTATATTGCCATATTTATTATTTCCCATTGTTTGTACAGTTGCTTTTTCCACTATCTCTTTTTCGTTCGCTATTTCTGTTTCTTCTTTTGCTTGTCCTGCATTTCCTATAATTCCATCATCTCCTGTTATCACACTTATGGTTACTCCTGCTAAGATTAGCAAAACAATAATGGTAATCACTAATACTATTAGTGTAATTCCTTTTTGGTCTTTTCTTCTTTTTATTTTTTTCATTCTTCCTCCCTCTTCTCCTTTGTTTTTCTACTTTTCATGCATTTTACATTTTTCTTTTAGTCTTCTACTTAAGGTAAAAAAAAAAGTAAAAATAACTTGATTTCATCATAAAAACAAGTTATTCTTACTTTTATTTATTCTTCTATCCCTTATTTTTTTATTATTTATTTAAAACTTTTCTATCTATTGACTTTGTACTCTTTTATTGATATTATATTTTTAGTTCTAAATCTTTGAGTAGAAGACTCTAAGATTTTTTATTTGATTTTCATATAATAAAACAGTAAAAATATTTTTTATTTCTACTGTTTTTTTCATATTCTATTTATATGTTATTTTTCCAAAATCCATACTCCACCATCATTTGCTCCTTTTACTGTTGAAGGTAAACATACAACTGGACGAATTCCGATACCATAGTGACTCAAGACAACTGCTTACTTCCATGTCATTATTATACCCAGTAGTTGCCATTATAGATCCACCATATTCAACGGTCATTAAATATCTCGTACTATTCGGTGCTACTAACCAATATCCCCAACAATTGTGATAATCTTCTTGGTGTGGATAATATAATTCGTCATTATATCCTTCACTTGTATTCATTAAAACTTGTGCTGTTGTTGGATTTTCTGTATTTCCTACTAAATAATCATTTTCTTCATTTATTGCATAATATAATTTTGAATCACTATATTTTTGATTCCAACTAGCTATAAACATCTCTAATGTTGGTGTTCCAATAGCTTCTGCTCCTTCTATTCCACTGGCAAACTCACTCCATATAGACGTATTTAGCAATACTGTTGCTACTTTAATATTTCCTTCATCACTTTCTCTTCCCTCATCCAACCATGTAAACTTAAATTTGTCTGCAACAGATGATGATATATCTGTTGAGCCATTATTAGATGGATCTAGCCATCTTACACTATAATCATATCCATCACCAGTTATTTCTCTTGTTTCAGCATTCTCTGGTACTTTATCATATAATAAGTAATCAGCTGCAATTATAAATGTATTACCATTTTCTGCATAAAATATTTTCCAATCATTTGTAGTATCTCCATCATCATTTAAATCAATTCCATAATCAACAAAATCCCCATAATTGTCTACTCCTATTTGTGAAGATAACTCTGCATAAGTTAGCGATCCTTGATTTATAACATTTCCATCATTGCTTATCACATATCTATTTCCTGTGTCCCTAAATTTGACTTCTATACTTCCATCATTATCCTTACATTCTGTTTTATTTTCTCCCATCATATTTTCTAATTCATTTTGCACATCTTCTGCAAGCACATCTTCATTTATTTTTTGCGCTAAAGCTGCTGAATAAGCCATTTTCACTTGTTCTTCCTCTTGTCCAGCTATATTTTCTGTTTTTGCTTCTGTTGCTTTTGACAAAATTCCATTTTCTCCTGTTAGTGTTGCAATTGTTACACCTGCTAAAATTAATAATACTATAATCGTTATAACTAATGCGATTAATGTAATACCTTTTACTGTTTTTATTCTCTCCTTCATTTGTTTTTCTCCTTTCTTTTTCCTTTTTCCTATTGTTATCTTTTATTTAACTAGCTATATTTTTATAAAGCTTATAATGAATCAATTCAAAATCCTCTAACTTTCTCTTATTCCCCTTTTACACCTCCCCTTTTCCTTTTCTTTCAGTCAAATACTCTAGGAATTTTTCTAATTATAAGTATACCAATAAAAGATAGGAATATCAACTAAAATATGAAATTATTAAAAAAAATATAACAATATAGAAAAAATTATTGTAAAAAATTTAAAACTTATAACCATTGATATATTTGTTATTATAGATATCAATAACTTTCTTTAAGTATTTGACTCCAGGAATTTTTTTATTTTAAATTATTTATTTTATTAAACCTTTTGTAGTATTTCTGTTAATCTCGTATGTTGTTTCGTTAAATATAAATATCCTATTAAAGCTTCAAATGCTGTTGAATACATGTATTCTTGCACATTTGAATTTTTAGGCAAATGATGATTTTGTGTATTTCTCCCTCTTCTTACAATATCTTTTTCTTCATCTGTCAAAAATTCATAGATTTCATTTAACTTTTCTGCTTGACTTTTTGCTTTTACATATTTAATCGCTTCTATATGCAATTTATGTGGTTTTAAATTTGTTTCATTAATTAATTTATTTCTTATAAATAGTTCATATACCGCATCTCCAATATATGCCCATGTTAATGGCGACATTAATTCTATCTCTTCTTTTGGTCTATCTATTTTCAAAAATTCTTCCATTTCATTTCTTCCTTTTACATTTTTATTTCATTTAATTTTATAAATTTTTTCTAGACTTTTTCCAATGTTATTTTTCCAATTTTACCATTCTTAAATTCATCTAATATAATTCTTGCAGTCTTTTCTTCATCAATATTACCACCAGAAATGATACATCCTCTTTTTTTACCAATTGCTAAAAAGATTTCATAAATATTTTCATTTTCTGGTCTTTCCTCATTTTCTAATTGTTCCTGGATATATTCTTCTGTTAATTTATATCTTTCACATAATTTTTTTGGATAACTTTCTACTAAAAATTTTACTAAATAATAGGCGATTTCTGTTCTTTGTAAAATATCTTCTTTTATCGTTCCAGTAAATGCAAGATGTAATGCTACTTCTTCACTTTCAAATTTAGGCCATAATACACCTGGTGTATCTAACAACTCAACTTTTTCATTAATACGAATCCATTGTTTTTGTTTTGTAACACCTGGTTTATTTCCCACACCAGCAGACGTCTTTTTGGAAATTCTATTGATAAATGAAGATTTTCCCACATTTGGTATACCTAATACCATCGCTTTAATCTTTCTTCCAATTCTTCCTTTTTCAGCTTGACCTTTTAAGTCCTCCTCCATGATCTTTTCTATTTTTCTAACACATTCTTCTATTCCTTTCCCAGAATTAGAATCTGTTAAAACTGCTGGAATATTTTTTGCTTTAAAATATTCTACCCATCTTTTATTTTGTTTTTCATCTGCTAAATCACATTTATTTAATACAATGATTTTCTTTTTATTTTTTGTAATTTCTGCTATGTCTGGATTCTGGCTAGATATTGGAATACGTGCATCTAATAATTCTATCACAATATCTACTAATCTAACATCCTCCATAATTTGTCGTTTGGTTTTCGCCATATGACCAGGATACCAATTAATATTCATGCTATTTTCCATTTTTATCATCCTTTCTATATATCTCTCAAAAATCTTTTTTAAGTCATATCTTCATAATATAATTTAAAAAAGACATTTGAGACCGATTCTCAAATGTCCCTAATTTCTACAAAGTTCTATAATTATTCTTATCTGCTCTTTCATCTAATTTTCTATCATATTGTTCATTTTTATAAAACCAATCTGTCTTTTTATCTTTAGGGTGTGCTTTTCTATTTTTATCTGCTAATAAATCTAATAATATTGCGATTGGTAAAATAATTCCTATCAAAGATATAATTAATGCTGTATAGTCATTTAATCCTAATTGTGACGCATCTTCAAATAAAGCAGAAAGTTTAGTTACTAAATCTGAACCAAAATACATTCCATAAGCAAATAAGTAAATTAAAGCTCCTGCCATTTTTCTTTTTACAATTAAAACTAAGCATAGTAATACAACAAATAATAAGATGATTTCCATTGTTTCATCAAATGGTGTAATAAAAAAATCTTGATGTAATTGTGCCATTAAGGCAACCATAATTCTAAACACCCAGTACATTACCATAAAGCAAGCTAATAACCATGTAGAAAAATTTCTCATTTGTAATTCCCCCTATCTAAAAATAAAGGCGAATCCCTTCGCCTTATATTTAATTAATCTACAAAATCAAAATCATCTTTAAATTTTTCTTTAAAGATTTCAAAAACTCTGTTAAGTGTATCTTCATCATCAACACTTACATAAGATTCTTCATCTGATTCTTCGTCTGTATCCTCTACTTTTAAGATAACAACTTCTCCTTCTTCCTCTTCGCCTTCTTCTGCAATTGGTAATAAAACAACATATTCTTCATCATCTAATTCTACTAAATCTAAGAATTCAAATCTTACTTCATTTCCGTCTTCATCATTTAATATAACAATGTTATCTAAATCTTCTCCTTCATAATTTTCGTTATCGTTCATAAATTTCTCCTTTCAATTTATTTATTTTATTATATATTACATATAATACATGATTAATCTGAATTTTTCAATGTATTTTTTAATTTATTTAAATATGTTTCTAAAATGTATACTGCAGATATAGTATCAACGATATTTCTCTTTTTATGCTTATTTACATCCAAAAAATTCATTGTCTTGTGAGCTGCAACAGTTGTTAGTCTTTCATCAATTACTTCAATTTTCATCTTATTATATTTGCATTTTAATTTATGTACAAATTTTTCAGTAATTTCTGCTCTTTCTGACATAGTTCCATCCATATTTAATGGCAATCCTACCACAATGGTATCTACTTCATATGTATCCAAAATTTCATCTAATCTTCTTAGTACGATTTTATCAGAATGATTTCTTTGGATTGTTTCTAAACCTTGTGCTGTTATATTTAATTCATCTGTTATTGCTATGCCAACTCTTGCATCTCCATAATCGATCCCTAATATTCTCATATTAGTCCTCTTCTAATCCTATATATTTTTTTACCATTTTTTCTAACAACTCATCTCTTTCAATTGTTCTAATTTTATTTCTTGCATCATTATGACTTGTTATATATGTAGGATCTCCTGATAAAATATATCCTACTATTTGATTAATAGGATTATATCCTTTTTCCATCAAAGCTTCATATACTTCTTTTAAAATTTCTTGGCTTTTTGCATTTTGTTCTCTTTCTACTTTAAAATTCATTGTTTTGTCAAATTCCATACAAGTACCTCCTCTTTCATTTTTGTTGTAAAAATTCCATTTTCATCCACTATATAACTATATATTTGTTATATCACTTTCTTGTTTATCTGCATTGTCTAGATATTCTTCTAATTTCTTTAGAACTTCTTCCAAACCTGTTCCTTTATAATAAGAAGATAATGCAACGTTTATAATTGGTGTTACTACTTGTTTTGACATATCTATATTTTTATTTTCATTGTTTTCAGTTGTATAATTTGCCATATCTTCTGGTAAAGATATTTTCATTTGCTCAATATGGTCTTTTATGTCATTAATAAATGCTGCTACGCCTTCTGTGTCTACTCCAGAAAAAGCAATAACAAATTTAGGTCCCATATATCTAACAAATACATAATCTTCTGAAATATTCTCTTTCACATATCTACTAATTTCTTTTATCACTTGGTTTCCCATTTCTCTACAATAATTTTTATTAATTTCTTCTATATTAATAATTTTAAACATACAAATGGTTGATATGGTATATTGATCTATAATTTTCTTTCCTTCTCCATATAAATATTCTTCTGAATATAGTCCTGTAAATAAATCTGTTCTTACAATGGATTCTAACGTTTTTTGATGTACCACTGTTTTTAACACAGATACAATATTGTCTTTGATAACTTCTAAGACAGTTGTATCTACATTATCGAAATCATGTGGTGTACCACTTTCTAATATCCAATATCCGATGTATACATTGTCTATATATAATGGGAAAAATATTGCTGATTTTGCTCTTCCAAATTCCATTTTTTGATATGGAAGTCTTTCATTCTCACTATTTACAGTAACATATTTTGGAGTAGCTGTTTGTATACTATCTTTAAACATATCTACATCTTGTAAAGATTTTAATGAATCCCAATGTCTCTGATCAACATTAGATGCTTTTATTTCATATTCTGCACCATTAAAAACAACAATTGTTGAATATTTTATTTCATACTTTTCAATTAGGATATTATTGATTTTCTTTATCTTTTCATCAACTGAAGATGTTTCTCCTATTGTATTCATAAAATCTTGAACAACTTGTAGGTTAGTAATTTTTTGATTAATATTTTTGAATTTTTGAATTTTTTGACTAATCTTTATATTATAGATAACTAGTATAATGACAATTATTACTAATACTACAGCAACTCCTATTATCACTGTTAATTCCTCCTATTTAAAAATTTCTTTTCATTTGATTTAATGTATCATTCATGCTTGGAGAAAATACATTTGACTGATTATTTCCTCCTCCAACTGTTGGTGGTCTATATGTTCCTTGTCCTGAAACTAATGGATAAATCATATTTCCTAAAGCCTTTAATACTTGCATAAATGTTTTTGAGTATCCTTTTAAATTAATGTCACAATTAATAATTCCTTCTAAATATTTTATATATATTTCTTCTTCAAATGGTATGGTTATATATTTAATCAAACTTCTATCAAATAATTCTGTCATATATGACATGGCAGGATCATTATAAAAAGCCATTCCTCCAATAATTGTTTTTTCATTAATTCCTCTGATCTTTACAAATTTATTTAATATAATCTTTAATTTACCTTCTTCTAATATGTTTTTTGCTTTTAATTCTCTTAGGAAAGCTGTAAGTGGTTGTATTGTAAGGATATCTAATGATTGTACTAAATATGTTTCTAAAGATTGTTTAAAATATCCTACTGGTGTATTAAAATCACAATCAATCAAAATCAATGAATAATTTTTTACTAACGTTTCTAAGATTTCATCTACTCTGCTAATAGAATCTTGTTCATCTGGCAAAGATGTAAATACTGTTAAATTTTTATTAACTTGTATTCCATTAGCAATTCCTTCTGATAATTGTTCAATACTATTTGCTGCAATATTTCTTAAAGCTTCTTCATTTTTTGTATATATATAATATGAATTTCTATTAACTGTTGTGTCTAAAATAGCTACATTAATTCCCATTGATGATAACAATTCTGCCACATTATTAACAATAAATGATGTGCCATTTTTGCTTGTTCCAACAAATGTTACAATCTTCTTATCAGATGTTAAAAGTGATGAAATATCAATTGTTTGTACATAATTATTATTTGTTCTTGTCATATCTCTTGAATTTGAAGGAACATACTCGTCATAAGCATTATGATTATAACTTTGTCCTGCATATTGGTTATTGTATGAACTTTGATTTGTGCTTTGAGAATAATTAAATGCTGATTCTTGTGTCGTATTTTGTTCTTGATCTGAAATAGAATCTACTTCTTCAAATCCAGGTAATACCATATCATCTTCATCATTATTTTGATGATTATCAAATCCAGGTAATACCGTATTTGTATCATCATCTTCTTCAAAACCTGGCAAAACAGAATCCGTATTATTGTCTTCAAAACCAGGTAGTATTGTATCGTTATCCTCTTCTTCAAATCCAGGTAAAACTGCATCATCAGTAGTATCTTCGAATCCTGGTAACACTGTACTATTATTATTTTCTTCTTGCATGTCAAAATTATCGAATCCTGGTAAAACAGTATCTGTATTATTTTCTTCATCTTCAAATCCTGGCAAAATTGTTTCTTCTTCTACTACTGGAACTGGATTTTTTCTTGGTCTTCCTCTTCCTCTTTTTGCTGGCTTTGGTTCTTGGCTTGTTTCTACTGGAATTGGATTTTTTCTTGGTCTTCCTCTTCCTCTTTTCACTGGTTGTTGTGTCTCTTGTGTTGTGCTAATTGATGGTGTATTTGATACTTGTGTTGTTTTTTGTTCTATATTCGCTGATACAGTAGATGTACTCTCTACTGTTTTTGCTGTTGCTACTGTTCTTACTGGTTGTTGCATCGTTTGATGTGCCGACTGTTGTGCTACTTGATGCACTGATTGTTGCTGTGGCACTTGATGTAATGTTTGTTGTACTTCTGGTGTCTTTTTAGGTTTAGACATTTTTCTGACACCTGTCATATTCACTGAAGATGGTATCACAACTGGTTTTGTCATTGTAATTGCTTTATCCTTAGATCTTAATAATTTTTCACTTGTTCCTGTGTCTCCTTTTTTCTTTTCCTGTCTTAAACTATTTGACACTTTATTATTAAATGACATAATTTTTTGGTATTTAGGAGATCTTTCTTCTAATACTGCTCTTACATTTAAAGGTAAAAATTTTGTAATAATTCTCAATTGTGTATCATTATACTGTGCTGCAATATTATTAAAACTATCAATATATCTATCTTCATCTTTTCCTAAACTTTTATAGTGTGCCAAGATGTTTTGTATTTCCATCTCACTAACATCATTCTCATTTTCAGATTGATAAGTTACTTCTTCAGAATCAATTTTGTAATATGCTTTTGCTTCTTTTTTTAATCTTGGTCTATGAATCAATCTACAAACTTCATCAACACTTCTATCATTTCCAAGTATCGCATTATAGATTCCAATACCAAATAATTTTACCAACATTTGCTCTGATTTTGTTCTTCTATCTAAACAAATTAAGATAATTGGTATGTCATTTCCTCTCATATTAGATGCTTCATCACTAATACTATCTAATTTTTCAAATATAAATTTATCTATTTGATCATATTGCGTATGTGAAAAAGCTTCCAAATCTTCACTGATAACAATTCTATCATATGATTTATCTTTTTGTATTTCTTTTAATATTGCATTAAAGTAATATACATTTTTATGTGAAATAATTTCTTTATATTCTTTTTGATATTTTTTTATAATAGCTTGTGAAATTTCCTCATTACTTACAGCAAATAAAACTTTCATTTGTTACCCCCTTCCAAATTTTACAAACACTGCAAACGCAAGTGGTAATATTTGGCATATAATTAATATTGTTACAAAGGTTACGATTAATCCTAAACCTTTTTCTAAAGTATCTAGTTTTCTAATACCTACTACATATTTATGAATAGCTCCAATAGCAATTCCTAAGAAGCAAAATGGTATGCTATAAATTCTAACAATATTTAATATATAGGCTACAAGTCCATAAACATCTGAGCCATATTTTTCTTGATAATCTTTCAAAGAATTTGCTGAATCTTCTTTTATTTCTACTAATTTGCTTTCTGTTTCTTGGTCAATTGCTTGTTCAGCTGCATTAACGGTATTTGTACAAATAAATATTCCAAAAACAATTGTAAATATTGTAATAATGATTATTGCTTTTTTCATCTATTAATTGCCCCTTTCTTCCTTATTTTTGGCAAAATACTCCCTATTTTTTCTTATACCTATATATCATACAATAACTTTAGAAAAATAGCAAGAATTTTTTTACAATTTATTGTACAAATATTGCATATACTGATATACACGACTTGCCCAATTTTTGTCAGTTGCATATTTTGTATTAACACCTGTTAAGGTTGCTCCATTATAATAAGAGCCAGTCGCTACTTCTCCACCATATATATTAGTACCTTTTGGATTCAAATAATATTTCACAAATACTCTAGCTAGTAAATCTATACTTTCTGAATAATTAGAAAAGTTATATGCACTATTATATGGGCTAGAATCATAAGCCCCATATCCGAATAAGTTTTTCTTTTCTAATGCGATTTTTGATGTTCCCCATGCACTTTCATGGATTGCTACAGCTGCAACAAATACTCCATTAATATTATATTGTTTTTCTATGTAATAAAAATACTGTGCATTATTAGCAAATATATTATTTTTATCTTTATCATCTGTTAACACTTTTTTAAATTGTTCTAATGATAATCCACTTGGCTTATTTAATGCCATATTAAAACTTAGTGTACTTTTTAAAGTACTTGCTGATTTTGTATCTGTACTTGTGTCATTGGTTGTTTCTTCTTCCTCTGGTGCATTTGGATTAATATATGTTGTACATTCTGCCTTTACATATCCTCTTGCTGTACCACTTTCTATTCGATACCAAGATCCTTTTATTTCCTTTAGTTGTAGTTCATCATTTTTAGATAAGGTTGCTACTTTTTGTGAATCTTCATCTGGGTCTACCATAACAGATAATCTGTCAGAGGTAACATATAAAGTATCTCCTACTTTTGCTGTATAATTACTAGTTCCAGCTCCTCCACCAATCTCTACAATTTTATTAATAGAAGCTGTCGTTACTTTTGGGTTAACTTGCTCTTCACCAATTAATTCTTCATCTTTATATGTTTTCTTAATGGTTACTTCTTGTGTTCCTTGTCTTCCTTCTTGCACTACTTGTACAACACCTTTTGGAATACTCAAATTGGTTCTATATTTTGTAATATATTCTAGAACTTCTTCCTTTACTTCATATTCTTCTCTTTGCCCGTCATTTGTATTTCGTGAAATCATTTCTTCCAAATTTACATCTTCTGCTTGACTAATTTTTACTTCTTCTGTATCTTGGTTTGCCGTTTCTTCTGTTGCATATACTTTCTTTGAAAAATATAGATTATAAAAAAGAATAGAATATAACATAAACACAACAAAAACTAAAAAATATATTAAATTCTTGATTGTTATTTTTACTTTTTTCTCCTTCTTTTCTTTTGTTTTCATATAATCACCTATCATCATTTTACCCTTTGTGTCTATTTTTGTCAATTTAAAATTCTGGAAAATTTCTATCGGCTTTTTCTATTGATTTTCTTGGTTTTTTATAATATGATATAGGTGTTTACTAAGGAGGAATATATGAAAAATATGAAGAATGAAAAAAATATAAAAAAAGCTAAAATTATTTTAACTATCATTACAATAATTTTAATTTGTATTGTGATTTTTCTGGCATTTTTAGTTTTTCAAAAATATATACTAAAGAAAAATTTTGAGAATGATATTCTAAGTTTTGCTGATAAAAATCAATCTACTGTTTTTACAGTAGATGCTATTACTTTATTTAGTAGTGCTGATGCAGGCTACAAAACCAATACAGCTAATAATTTTACCATACAAAACTTATACCAATATACAGACATTGCTTTATTTATAAAAAACACATCTGATGAAAATACCTTAGAAAATACATTAAAGAAAGTACGTATTGAAAATGTACAATTTACAAATGTACCTAAACTAGGAGAGCCAAATTTATATTTCAAAAGTATCAATGATTTTGCCAAAAGTGATATCTCTGAAGAAAATAAAATCACAGATTCTTTTGAATTCACAATTTCTTCTAGTGATGAGGCAGATTTAAGTACTCCAACTTTATATAATAACTTAGCCAATCCTTTAACATTTAGCTATGTAAATTCTAATATAAAATCTGACTATACCATAACAGATGTTTCATCACCAATTACATATGATGGTTCTTTACTACAAAAATGTAATATTAATTTAGAAGATATTGCTTGTACATTTTCATTTGATATCTATATTACCAATAATTTGGATGAAGATTTTAAAACAACTGTATCTATTGATATTCCACTTTCTTCTGAGGATAAAACTATATTTGATGGTAATTTAACAATCAAGCAAGATACAAATTATACTTTTTATCGATATAACTAAAGGAGGTAAACATGAAAAAAGATTTAACAATTGCTGAACAATTAAAATTGAAATATCATAAAACAACTGAAGTTACAAATTTTAAAGATATGTTATACAGATCTAGTGAGAATTTTAAATCTAGAACTGCTTTTAAAGAAAAAGACGAAAACGAAAATATCATTTCTATCGCCTATGAAGAATTTAAAAATGATGTTGTCTATTTAGGAACAGATTTAATCAAAAGAGGCTTTTTAAACAAACGAATAGCAGTCATTGGAAAAAATAGCTACAAATGGTGTGTATCCTATATGGCTGCCTCTATTGTAGGTATCGTTGTTCCGATTGATAAAGAATTGCATTGTGATGATGTTATCAATTTCATGAATGTTTCAGAAACAATTTGCATTTTGGGAGATTTAAAAAACTTAACTTCTATAAAGGATAACTTTCATAAATTAAATAATAAAAAAACTGTATTAGTTTCCTTTGATAAAATCGATTCTAAAACAAATGATATTTTATATTTTGATAACATTAAAGTCATTGGAAAAGATATCTATTTAAATGGATTTCATGATTTTGATAATATTCAAGTTAATCCTGATGAATTACGTATTTTGTTATTCACTTCTGGTACAACAGGAAATGCAAAAGGGGTTTGTTTATCACAAAGAAATATCTGTTCTAATATCCTTTCCACTTATGGAATTGTAAAAGTAAAAAGAAGTGACTTATTTTTCTCAGTCCTTCCTTTACATCACACATATGAATGTACATTAGGTTTTTTATTACCTATTTATAGTGGGGCTAGTATTGCACATTGTGAGGGATTACGATATATCGCAAAAAATATGGCTGAATTTCACCCTTCTGTTATTTTATGTGTTCCTTTACTTTTGGAAAAAATGCATAAAACCATTGTCAGAAACATGAATAAAACATTACCAGAAAAATATAGAAAAGAAAATCAAGATGAAAATCCATTTGATAACCTTCCTTTCTTTATAAAAAAAATTGTAAAGAATAAAGTCAAAAATACACTTGGCGGAAGATTACGTGTATTTATTGTCGGTGCTGCCGCTGCCAATCCAGAAATTTTATCTGATTTTAGAAAATTAAACTTAAATACATTACAAGGATATGGTTTAACAGAATGTTCTCCTTTGGTTGCTGGAAATACAGATTTCTTTCAAAAAGATGATGCCGCAGGACTTCCTATTCCCAATGTAGAATATAAAATTGATTCTCCAAATACAGAAGGCATTGGTGAAATTATTGTGAAAGGCCCTAATGTCATGTTAGGTTATTATAACAATCCTGAAGCAACTGCCAATGTCATAAAAGATGGCTGGTTCCATACAGGTGATTTAGGAAAAATTGATGAAAATGGATATTTATATATTACTGGTAGATGTAAAAGTGTGATTGTCACAAAAAATGGTAAAAATATTTATCCTGAAGAAGTAGAATATTATTTAAATGACAATCCTTTAATTTCTGAAGCTTTGGTACAAGGAATTCAAGAAGAAGATGATGATGAGACTTATGTAAAAGCACAAATATATCCAAATTTAGAAGCTATCTCAGAATATTTAAAAGGTAGTGTCCCTACAAAAGAAGAAATTAAAAAAATTATTTCTGATGTTGTTTCTAATGTTAATAGCAAATTACCAAATTACAAACATATTAAAGGATTTATTATTAGAGATAAAGAATTTGAGAAAACAACGACTCAAAAAGTAAAACGATATGGTGACAATATGAAATATGATGAGAAATAAAAATGGACAAAAGAGAAGTGGTTTTCACTTCTCTTCTCTACAAGTAACGCTAAAAGATTAGCAACATCCTCCTCTGTTACCTCCGCAACAACAGCATATTAATAAGATAAGGATTATAATCCAGCAGCAATCATCACCAAATCCGAATCCTCCACATCCTCTGTTCTCTGGCATAGTCTAGACCTCCTTCCGTTAAAAGAACTATGTTTTTTCTTTTCTTTCTTCTGTATGATATATAATATGTATTTTATGGATTTGTGTTACTGTTTCTATTTTTAAATTTCTATTTCTTGAAATTGCTCTCTTTCTATTATTTTTCAAGTGTTTCAGAGATTGGTTTAGAATTTTTTGAATTTTTTTTCAATTTTTTATAAAAATCTATTGACAACTTATTAAAAATTTTGTATACTAGATTTCGTCGAAAGGACATGGTCGCTTAGCTCAGCTGGGAGAGCATCTGCCTTACAAGCAGGGGGTCACAGGTTCGAGCCCTGTAGCGACCACCATGTTTTTTACGGCCCGGTAGTTCAGTTGGTTAGAACGCTAGCCTGTCACGCTAGAGGTCGACGGTTCGAGCCCGTTCCGGGTCGCCATTTTTTTGTAAGGTTTTTAAATTTATGGCTTCATAGCTCAGTTGGTAGAGCAGAGGACTGAAAATCCTCGTGTCAGTGGTTCGATTCCACTTGAAGCCACCAAAAAAAGACTTCACATGAAGTCTTTTTTGTTTACATTAATTATATATTTTTATTTATTCTTTCTTATATCTTCTAAAATAACTCTTATTTCACTATTTATATAGCCTTGCAATGTAACTTTATCATTTGGCTTTAGTTTGCTATAACAAAAGTCTGCCATTTCATTATATCCTATAACTATTATTTTGCTTTTATTCTTTAATTCCAATTCAAACATTGCTATCGAAATATTTTTTCTATCATGAATTATAAATTGAAAATCTATATCACTTACTATTTTCCCCATGAAAAAACATATATTCATCTTTCTATCCTTTTTTATTTCTTATATAAAAATCGTAAAATATGTATATTCAAATTATTCTAGTTCTACTAATACATATTTTACCGATACATTTTTACCTTTTCTGGAAGGAACAAATCTCTTTAATACTAATACTTTTACTGTATATATTCCTTAAAATACATAATCTGAAAATTGTATTAGAGTGGGCGGAACGAATTGTTGGTATTGCTATTGCTCGTACTATTGTTGTTGCGATTGCTAGTGTAATTGTTGCTATTATTGTAATTGCCTCCCCTATAAACGCACGGATTATTCGAATTGCTATAGGTTTCGATTTATCCCCAGTATGAATTATTTGATATTTTTACATTCACTACTTAAAAATCAATTTTTTATTAAAATTGTTTAGTCTAGTTGATTTAATTTTCGTCATTCATTAAATAAAATAATCTATTTTCTAAATTATGCGTATTTGCTATTTTTATATATCCTAAATGGCCTGATAAGTATTTACGTGCTTCTTTACTTGTCATATTTCCGTGTTTTATTTCATCTTTTAATTTTTTTACTTTTTTCTTTAATTTTCTTTTTCCTTTATCTCGTATTTTTAATCGATATGCATTGATTTTATATCCACAAAAATTAACTCCTTGTTTTGACTTAAATATTTGTGTTTTTTTATTTAATTCTAATTCTAAATTTTCTTTTAGAAATACTGTTATTTTTTCTAAAACTTCTTTTGCTTCTTGTTTTGTTTTTACAAATAATACACTATCGTCCATATATCGAAAATACCATTTTATCTTTAGTTTATGCTTTATGTATTGGTCTATCTCATTTAAATATATATTTGCAAACATCTGTGATGTATAATTTCCAATTTCTAGTCCTTTTTCTCTTTTTTGGGCATATAAAATTTCTTCTATTAGCCATAGCACATTTTTATCTTTTACTTTTCTTTTCAAAATATTTAATAATATATTTTTATTAATATTATCAAAATATTTTGCAATATCCATTTTTAAGATATAATACTCTCCCCATGTTCTTTGACAATGCTTCATTGCTTTTTGTACATCTAAACAGGCTTTATGCATTCCTCTTCCTTTTAGGCAGGCATATGATGTGTTGATAAATTGTGGTACAAATGCTGGTTCTAGAAAATTATCTACCAACCATCTATGTACGATTCTATCAATATACTTTGATTTTTCTATCTTTCTTAACTTTGGCTCTGTTACATAGAATATACTATATCTATTATTTCTATTAGTTGTCGATTAGATTTATTTTTCAATTTATTTAGCAACATAATTTTATTTAGCATTTGATACATGCTTGTTTTATATTCTGTTCCTATACTAAATTTTTCAGTTCTTGGTAGCTTTATCATTACATCCAACATATATTCTATATATTTTTCTGCCTTTGGGATTAATACCAATTTGTTTTCTTGGTCTTCTTTCGAAATCATATACTTCTTTTCCTTTTAATTTAAACTTTTTTTAATTTATTTTTGTTAATCACATTATTTATTTTTTCTTTTTTGAATGTTTTTCTTTGCTTTCCTTCGGATAATTTTGTTCTTCTTTTTCATATAATTTTGATAAAGCTATCATATATTTATCTGGTTGTTTATATTGTTTTGTATTTTTTGAACAGATATAACAATTCATATTTTTATCTTTTAAGTCGTTTTTATGTTTCCCTTCATAATCTTCTAATATTTGTAATTCTTCTTTTTCTTGATCAAAATAATATACTATATAACTATATCTTTTTTGTATTAGTAAATCTGTATACTTCTCTAATGAATTTATTGGAAATCCTACTTTGCATACTTCTGGTTTAATACAACTTACCTTTAATCCCAATAAATTATTTAATAAAACTGCATCTTTTCCTATAACAATATAAAAATTTCCTGTATTACAAAAAATTATTTTTCCTTGATTTTTCTTTTGTAATAATTCCATCATTTGACCAAATCCCATTTTATCACCACTTTCTATATTTTTTGTGTCATTTTTTGTGCTTGAAAAGCACAAAAAACGCCACGTTAGTGGCGCCACGTTAGTAGGAATTTTTCTTAATTTTGCAAAATCCGTTTTTCAAACGCATTTTGTTAAATTTTGAAAAATTCCTCTCTTAACGTCTGAAGTCGTTAAGACTTATGATTAAATTTCTACTTTTAAAGTAATTCTATTGCCATTTGTAAATTTTCGTCTTTAGCTTTCAGCATTACAAATATAAAAGTGGGCGGAACGAACCGGTGGTATTGCTATTGCTCGTACTAAAGTAGCCGCGAACGCTAGTGTAATAGCTGCTACGATTGTAATCGCCTCCCCTATAAACGCACGGAGAAAGCGAATAGCTAGAGGTTTCTGTTGTCCATTCCCAACAATTTCCTGCCATATCATATATATTACACCTTACATCATAATTTGTTCCATCTGTTGCCTTTCCTGTATTTGCTAAACCACTTTGCAATCTCACCTGTCTTGAATAATCTTCATCTCCTGAATATTTTTGTATAAACAAGATGGCTGTATCCCATGCATAACTATTCATTAAATCACTATTAACTCCTTCATATAAACCTTGACAAGCTATTGCTGCATTTGGTTGGGTTATGTTATTCCATACAGCTTTATCATATTTACTTTCTGCTTTGTTAGTTTCTGTATTTTGACTAGCTTCAAATCTTGCTATATAATATCCTCCATTTGTTCTAACACTATCTATAAAGCCTTCTATATCATTTGCTATTGTATTTCCATAATTCAATAAATCGTCTGTATTTCTTGAATTTTCTTCTGTATAATCTCCTGCATACTCTGATGGCGTTCCAGATGAATCAAAGCTATATCTTCCTAATAAGATTTTCTTTTCACTTCCTGTTACATTCTCTATTGTTCCATCTTCTCCCAAGATTCCATCTACCGGTATCCAAACATATTGATTTCCTCCTGCAGAATTATTTAAGTCATCTCCCTTTACATCTGATATAACCAATCCTCCAGTTACTGTTGTTCCTTCTACATGATAAAATCCTTCTGGAATTTTTACTCCTTCTACTACTGTTTCTCCTGTTCCAGAATTTCCTCCACCAGAGTTATCTCCTACACTTACGCTTCCATTTCCATCTATATGCACTTCATATCCATCTATGGTAATATCTGCCGGCAAACTACTTACTGGGATTCCGGTTTTTTCTCCTTCTATCTTTCCTAATTCCGTATTTAAATCATCTAAATTAATTTTTCCGTCTTCTCCTATACTTGCTGTTACTGCTAATTTTACCTGTTCTTCTACATTTGCTTTTTTCGTTTCTTCACTTACTTCACTTGCTCTTGTTAATATCCCATTCTCTCCTGTTAAAGTTGCAATTGTTACTCCTGCTAAGATTAACAGCACAATGATTGTGATAACAAGTGCTATTAAAGTAATACCATTATTCTTTTTTCTAATCATTTGCTTTTGTAAATTCCCCATTCTCAAAAATCTCCCTTCTTTTGTTTTTCAATTTATTTTATGTATTATTTTTTGGTTTTATATATTTTATTTGTTCTTAGAGTCTTTTTTCATATCGTTTTAATTTCTAATACTTACATTTATATTCGTAAATAGTATTTACATTTCCTCTCTTTTTATTCGAATAATGATATTTATTTTTCAATGTTCCTACTATTTACAAAATAGTGTTTCTTTAACTTTTTGTTCTTCTTTATTTTAATCGTTTTTATGAATTAAGTCAATATGTTGTCGTATTATATTTCTTGTTTTTACTTAGATTTCAATACTCTAAGAA
>CASEIX010000015.1 GCA_949288095.1 uncultured Eubacteriales bacterium | reverse complement strand
ATAAAAAATAATTATTTAAATAAAATAAAAAATAATGAAATAATAGAAATAAATTATTTAAATCATGTGAATGAAGAAATAGAAAAAATACAAAAAGAATTAAATAAAGCAAAAATAAAATTACATGAATTGGATTTTGACAAAGAAAATATCGAACCTAAAATAGATAATTTAATGAAAATAGAAGAACAATTAGTTAACAATAATGAAAAAATTGTAAACCTAAAAACACTTGAAAAAAGTATGAATTTGGCAAAAGAATTATTGGGAAAAGCTTATGAAAAAATGAAAAACACAGTTACCCCTAAGTTTACGGAGAATCTTTCTAAAAATATTAAAGAAATAACAAATGATAAATATACCAATGTTATGGTACAAGATGATAATGGATTGGTTGTCGAATTAGAAAATGGAAATTACGTAGAAGCAAACCGATTAAGTGTAGGAACTATTGATCAATTATATTTATCGTTAAGACTTTCTATGATAGAAGATTTGTCAGAAGAAAAGATGCCTATCATTTTAGATGAGACTTTTGCATATTATGATACACAAAGATTAAAAAATATATTAACATATTTAGCAAATACATATCCAGATAGACAAATGATTATTTTTACTTGTACAGAAAGAGAAAAAAATATATTTGATGAATGCAATATACAATATCATTTTATAGAATTATAAGGAGAATGCGTTTGGATAAATGAATTATTTTTAATACGTAAGTATTATAAAAAATAAAAGGGGAGAAAATGCATGAATTTTAATATAAAAAATTTAAATATAAAAATTAGAGGAAATAATAAGAAAGAAATATTTAAGATTTTTATGATACTTATTTTGGTAAATATCTTAATGGCTGTAATCACTGTTTTATTTGCAAATGTAGAAATCTTAAAAACGATTATTTTATATAGTATGTCTGCTGTTTATATTGGTATAATAATATATATTTTAAAAAAGGAAAATCAAAAGACAGAATCAAGTGTAAAAGAAGTCTTTGAAAATAAATATGATCCTATTTTAACAAAATTTTTAATAAAAAATGAATTTGTATTAGACAATGAATTATTAAATGCAGAAATATATTATCTTATTAAAAAAGGATATGTAGAAATAAACAAAGAAAAAAATATATTAAAATTAAAAGATAGAAACCAATTTAAACAAATAGATGCTTTAGAAAGAATTGATAGTAATAAAATAAAAGAATATTCAACTGCTGAAATCCCTTCTTATGAAAATATGTTTATAGGAAAAATTCTATTTGCCTTTCATGATGAAATAGATTTAGATGAATTGAAAAGAAACCAAAAAGAAAATTATTACTTGCAAAGAGGAGATATGTGCAAACTGGTAATGGAAAAAATGTTACTATATGAAATAGAAAAACACGATATGCTAGGAAATGGTAGTAATTTTAATCTTATTTCCATTGTTAGTATTTTAAATATTATTACAACAATTATTTTATTTACAATTATGGGTAGATTGAATATTATTTTATTATTAGCAGCAATTATGAATATTGCACTAAATGCAATCATTATAAAAAATGAAAATATCCTATCTTATAAATATTCTGATGAAGTTATTAAATATATAGATAATTTGGAAGAATATGTTGAAGAATTAAAAGTTAAGGAATTAAATATAGATAAAGAAGAAATAGAAAAAAATGAAGATGATGAGCAATTAAAATTATTATTTGGAATCGAAACAAACCAGCTTTTTTAAGGCTGGTTTGTTTCGTGTTTTATCATGAATTTACATAAAAATCAATAAATGAACACTTGTAAAAGTCGAAAATATATAGTATAATAACAAAAGCGTTATAAGCAAAGGAGAGTATGTATGTTTGAGAAATTAGAAACAGTAGAAAAGAGATATGATGAATTAACCAAAATGATTAGTGACCCAGAAGTAATATCTAATCATACAGAATGGCAAAAATTAATGAAAGAACATGCCAGCATAGAAGAAATTGTACTAAAATTTAGAGAATATAAAAAGACAAAACAAGCAATGGAAGAAGCAGAAGAATTAATGAAAGATCCAGAAATGAAAGAACTTGCAGAAGAAGAATATTATGCTTCAAAGGAGAAATTACCTAAAATAGAAGAAGAATTAAAAGTTTTATTAATTCCAAAAGATCCAGATGATGATAAAAATATTATTTGCGAAATTCGTGCTGGAGCAGGAGGAGAAGAAGCAGCATTATTTGCAGGAACATTATTTAGAATGTATACCATGTATGCAGAAAGAAAACATTGGAAACTAGAAGTTCTTAACGAGAATGAAACAGGATTAGGTGGATACAAAGAAATATCGTTCATGATTACCGGAAAAGGTGTATATAGTAGATTAAAATTTGAAAGTGGTGTTCATAGAGTACAAAGAGTTCCAGATACAGAAAGTAGTGGAAGAATCCATACATCAACAGCAACAGTTGCTGTTTTACCTGTTGTAGAAGATGTAGAAATTGAAATTAATCCAGCAGATATCAAAATGGAAGTATTCCGTTCATCAGGTGCAGGAGGACAACATATTAATAAAACATCATCAGCCGTAAGATTAATCCATGAACCAACAGGAATTGTAGTAGAATGTCAGACAGAGCGTTCTCAATTTCAAAATAGAGATAATGCTATGAAAATGCTTAGAACAAAATTATATGAAATCGAAAAACAAAAACAAGATAGTGAAATATCAAATGCTAGAAAATCACAAGTAGGTTCAGGAGATAGAAGTGAAAAAATAAGAACATATAATTATCCTCAAGGAAGAATTACAGACCACAGAATCGGAATGAGTATTTACCAAATGGAAAACTTCCTAAATGGAGACTTAGATGAAATGATTGATAATTTAATTGCAGCAGATAGAGCTGAAAAATTAAAAGGTGAAGAGGAATAAAATGAAGGATGCAAGAATAGAAACATTAGCCAATAATTTGCTAAAGAATGCTGTTAGATTAAAAGAACATGAAAATATATTAATAGAAATACTAGGAGAAGATAGTATTCCATTAGCAAAAGAATTAATAAAACAAGCAGAAAATATGAAAGCAAATCCATATTTTAATATAATCAATTATGAAATTTTAAGAGAAATGTTATTACATGCAAATGAAGAACAAATAAAGTTATATGCAAAACATGATTTAGAAAGAATGAAAGATATGGATTGCTATATAGGAATTAGAGCAAGTAACAATACAGCAGAATTAGTAGATGTTCCAAAAGAAAAAATGGAATTGTATAATACTTATTATAATTTACCTGTTCATTTTGAAGAAAGGGTAAAACATACAAGATGGTGTATTTTACGATATCCAAATGCTTCAATGGCACAAATGAGTCATATGAGCTTAGAAAATTTTGAAGATTTTTATTTTAATGTATGTAATCTAGACTATACAAAAATGGAAAAAGCAATGGATCCATTAGTAGAATTAATGAATAAAACAGATAAAGTACATATATTAGGTGAGGGAACAGATTTAACATTTAGTATAAAAGGAATTCCGGCAGAAAAATATTTTGGAACCTTTAATATTCCAGATGGAGAAGTGGCAACCGCACCTGTAAAAACAAGTGTAAATGGTTATATAACTTATAATACAGAAACGACTTATAATGGAATCACATTTAACAATGTAAGATTTGAATTCAAAAATGGTAAGATTATCAAGGCAACAGCAAATAAAGAAAAAGAAATCAATGAAATATTAGATACAGATGAAGGTGCAAGATATATTGGAGAATTTGCACTTGGATTAAATCCTTATGTAGAAAATGTCATAGGGGATACTTTATTTGATGAAAAAATAAGAGGAAGTTTTCACTTTACACCAGGAGATGGATTAGAAGAAAGTGATAATGGAAATCGTTCAGCAATTCATTGGGATATTGTCAATATACAAACACCAGAATATGGTGGAGGAGAAATTTGGTTTGATGATGTATTAGTTAGAAAAGATGGGAGATTTGTCCTAAAAGAATTAGAAGGGTTAAATCCAGAAAACCTGTTATAAAAATTTAATGTATATAAAAAATAGAAATATAGAAGACAGTTGTTTTTATCTATAATGAAAGTAATAAAATAAAACTCTTTAAAATAAACTAGAATAAAGTATATTTTAAGGAGTTTTTTCATGCAAGAAATTATAAAAACAACTTTAATAGGATTATTTTTTGGAACATTTGGAACCACAATTGGTGGAATCATAGGGGTAGTTACTAAAAAACATTCTAAAAAATTTTTAAGTTTTGTATTAGCATTTGCCTCAGGATTGATGATGGCCATTATTTGTTTTGATTTAATACCAGAAGCATTAGGAATTAGCAATTTGATAAGTGCTATTACAGGAATTTTGCTAGGGATTGCTATGATGATTTTCTGTGATAAATTAGTTGAAAAAAAGTTCACGATAGAAGAAACAAATGAAATCAAAAGTAATACATTGCTAAAAACAGGAATTATTGTGTCTATTGGATTAGCTATTCACAATTTTCCAGAAGGATTAGCTATTGGATCAGGCTTTGGTGCATCTATTAAATTAGGTTTAAGCTTGGCAATTGCTATTTGCTTACATGATATACCAGAAGGAATATCCATGGCCATTCCTATGAAAAATGGAGGTATGAAAAAAAGTAAGGTCATATTTTTAGTGGTACTGTCTGGAATTACTACGGGAATAGGAGCTTTGGTAGGTGCCATTATTGGAGGAATATCAGAAGAGGTAATTGCCATTTGCTTAAGTTTTGCAGCAGGTGCCATGTTATATATCATCTCTCGGAGAATTAATTCCAGAAGCAAATAGTTTATATCATGGCAGAATGACCGCAATAGGAAATATAATTGGATTTTTATTAGGATTGTTTGCTATGATGTTATAGAGTTTAAAGACAAGGAAAATAATAGTATCAATTCATTTATCATGATTTTGAATAAGTTAAACAATTATAAATTTTAAAAGTCTATATATTTAAAAATAAATCTATTCAAATAAAAAGTTTTATGATATATTAAAATTGGTGAGAATAAAATGTTAACGAAAAAAAAGATGATAAGAAGAATTGATATTATTTTTTGGTCAATCATAATCATTAGAGCAATCATTGAAATTATACAGGCTATACAAAGTGGAGACATTAATATTCATTTTGTTACGGATAGTCATTTAGAACTTTTAAGTATGAAAGACTCTATATGTATATCTTTTAGCATAACATTTTTTATGCTTTTTATGTTCTTTTTCTTTGTGATAGCTTCATTGTTACAAAACTTTTATATAACGTTTATATATATTGGAGTAAGAGTTGCTTATAAAAAATATAACAAGGAAAAATTAGATAAAATAGATTTAAAAAATAATAGTTATTATAGAGATATCATATCTAAATATTCTCCGGCTGTTTTAAGTTATATAGATGATTTTAAATTAGAGGAAAAAGATATAGTCGCTACATTAATGTCATTAGAGTTAAAAAAAAATTGACGATTAAAGATGGTATAAAAATAATAAATGATAGTGAAGAAAATTTAGATGAAAATGAAAAATATATATTTAAAAAATTGAAAAGCAATACATTAAAAAGTATAAATATGTTAGAATTTGAAGAAAAGGTAAAAAAAGATTGCTTAGATTATAATTTATTAGAAGAAAATAAAGATATAAAGAAAAATATAATAAAAAAATTGATTTTGTATGTGTTTGTATATATTTTAATTGTTGTAAGTTTTTCTAATTTTCCAGATTTTTTTAATAGTATACCGAATAAAACTATTGCTATGTTACTCTTGCCAGTAATATTTATATTATTTTTAATTATGATTATTTTGCCTTTTGCAACAATTGTTTATATACGATCATATTATATTATGAATAAACAAAATCCATATATACGTAATAAACAGGCTAGAAATATAAATAAAAAATTGGAAGGTTTAAGAAATTATATGAAAGATTTTTCGCAATTAAGTGAAAGTCAATATAATGAAATTGTGCTATGGGAAGATTATTTGATTTATTCTGTAATTTTAGGACAAAATTCTAAAATTGTAAAAGAGATTATGGAAAAGATTAATGAGTAAATAAATTATTTAGCAAGTTTTCAAAAAATATTAAAATGCATTTAGAGTAGCTAAATATATTGTAGAGTAAGTATAATTTACAGCTTGCTCTATTTTGGCATGATCGGTAGAAGTTTTATATAATGAAGAAGATTTTTGGTTAACTCAAAAATCAATGGCAAAATTATTTCAATGCAAGAATGGAAAGATAAGTTAGAAGTATTTTTAAAAATTAACGAATATAATATTTTAAAAGATAATGGAAAAATAAAGAGAGAAATAGCAGACAAGCTTGCATTAAACGAATATAAAAAATATAGGGTTATACAAGATAAAGAATATATATCTGATTTTGATGAACTATTAAAAGAAACAAAACAGTTACAAGGTAAACAAGAAAGTTAATTAAAAAGGTTTTTTAAAAGTGTATATCAAAAAAGAAAAGCAAGTCCGAAAATGTGCTTGCTTTTTTAAATGAAATATAGTAGAATAAGAAACGCAAACAGATATTTGAAATAAAGGAGTAAAAATACATGCAAGATATATTAAAAGGATTAAATGATAAACAATATGAAGCAGTTGTCAATACAGAAGGACCATGCTTAGTTATTGCAGGAGCTGGAAGTGGTAAAACAAAAGTATTAACACATAAAATTGCCTATTTAATAGGAGAAAAAGGTGCGAAACCATGGGATATATTAGCCATAACTTTTACGAATAAAGCAGCAAACGAAATGAAAGAAAGAATTGCAAATCTAGTAGGAGATGACGCAAAAGATATTTGGATGGGGACCTTCCATTCTATTTGTGTTAGAATTTTAAGAAGATTTATTGACAGAATCGGATTTGATTCTTCATTTATCATATTTGACACATCAGATCAAAGAACATTGGTAAAAAACTGTATGAAAGATTTAGCCATTGATGACAAATTATTTAATGACAGAAGTGTGTTGTCTGAAATTAGTAATGCCAAAAATGAAATGCTAGAGCCAGAACAATATACAGCAAGAGCGAATTCTGATTTTCGAAAAGAAAAAATAGCAACAGTATATGAGTTATATCAAAAACGATTAAAAGAAAATAATGCCATTGATTTTGATGATATTATTAATTATACAATCAAAATTTTAATGGAAAATCCAGATGTTTTAGAATATTATGCCAATAAATTTAAATATGTATTAGTAGATGAATACCAAGATACTAATAAGGCACAATTTACATTAGTGACATTATTAGCATCTAAAAATGGAAATATTACAGTTGTGGGAGATAATGACCAAGGGATATATAGTTTTAGAGGAGCAGACATTTCGAATATTTTAAATTTTGAAAGAGATTTTCCTGGAACAAAGATTATCAAATTAGAGCAAAATTATAGATGCACAGGAAATATCTTAAAAGCTGCTAATAGTGTTATTAAAAATAATGAAGTCAAATACAAAAAAGAATTATGGACAGAAAATGAAGAAGGTAATCTTCCAAATGTATATCAAGCAGATAATGAATATGATGAAGCAACCTATATTGTCACACAAATTGAGCATCTAAAAAGAGAAGAATATTATAAATATTCCGATTTTGCCATTTTATACAGAATGAATACCCAATCAAGAGCAATAGAGGACATTTTAAGAAGAGAAAATGTACCATATAAAATTGTTGGTGGTTTAAAATTCTATGAAAGAAAAGAAATCAAAGATATCATTGCCTATTTACGATTAATTCAAAATAGTGCAGACAACTTAAGTTTAAAAAGAATTATTAATGAACCTAAAAGAGGAATTGGAAAAACAAGCTTAGATAAAGTAGAAGCAATAGCTAATCAAAATGAGACTTCTATGTATGAAGTTATCAAACATGCGGACCAATATGGATTAAATAGGGTATATTTAAATTCTAGAGAATTTATAAATGTCATAGAAGAATTAAAAGACAAAAAAGACAAACTAGTGATATCAGAGTTAATTAAAACAACTTTAAAGAAAACAGGATATACCAAAGCATTAGAAGAAGAAAATACCATAGAAGCAGAAAACAGAATTGAAAACTTAGAGGAATTTTTAACAGTTGCGATAGAATTTGAAGAAGAATATATAGAAGATGAAGAAAATGCATTAAGTCAATTTTTAGAAGGAATCACATTATCTTCAGATATCGACAATGTAGAAGAAACAGAAGATTCTGTAACATTGATGACATTACATAGTGCAAAAGGATTAGAGTTCCCGGTTGTATTTTTAGTAGGAATGGAAGAAGGCATTTTCCCTGGATATAAATCCATTTCAGAACCAAAAGAATTGGAAGAAGAAAGACGTTTATGTTATGTAGGAATCACAAGAGCAAAAGAACATCTATATTTAACTTGTAGTAGGCAAAGAACGATTTTTGGTTCAACAAGTTATAATCCAGTATCTAGATTTTTAAAAGAAATACCAGAAGAACTATTAGAAGGATATAAAGAAGCATTTGGAGAAGAAGATAATAATAAAAATCAAATGTTTAAAGATTCCAATTATACATGGACATATGGCAGTAAAGATAATGGAAATATCAAAACATATAAAATGGGAGAAAGAGAATCAGTTGGTGTTGGAGCATTTGCAAAATCTAATAAAACAAACAGTTCAACGAACACAGGATTTGCTTTTAGAACAGCAGAAAGCTTCTTAAATAATTTAGGAAAAAAATCAACATCAAATAACCAAGTAGATTTATCAAAATATGAAGCAGGTGTGAGAGTATATCATAAAAAATTCGGAGAGGGTACGATTAATAAAGTGGAGCCAGAGGGAGAAGATTTAAAAGTAGATATTAGTTTTGATAAGGCAGGACATAAACGATTAATGGCAAAATATGCAAATTTGGAAATTATCTAAAATGTCCTTTGGGGACGTTTCTGTTTTGGACATTTATTGGGCAAAATCTATGTAATAAAAAATGTCAAAACAAAAGGGGAATTGTATGAAAAAAATTATTTATATAATTGTTGCAATATTAATAATCATAATCAGTTTAGTAAAATTAGATGAAATTGAAAATGTATTTTTAATAGGCACAACAGATTTAATAGGAATAATTGGTTTAATAGTAAAGATAGGTCTAATAATAATAATTGTTTTCATATTAGTATCCATTATACTTAGAATAAAAGAAAAGAAAAAAGTCATTACTACAATAGCAATTATCATGGGAATCCTATTAATTGCTTGTACGGATATTTTACAATATTTACGAGAAAAAGATAAATATTTAGGAAATATATCTATATCTTCTAATGAATTAACATTTTTTAATAACCAATTTGTACCATATGCAGGAGAAGAAGTAAGAGGTTCTATAGTCCGTGCTTTAATTCAATTAGTTCTTTCTAAGAATGTTAGTAGAACTGACGATGAACTTTATCAAGTTCCTATATCTGGAGTAGTAACACTAAATAAAGAGGATACACAACTACCTCAACAATATTATGAAATTAAATCGGATAAAACATATAATGTGAAAATGATTTATAATAAATATGGAAAAATAGAATCCATTCATATAGAAGAAAATCAATAATATGAGAAATTATCAGAAAGTGAAGTGAACCTAGAATGTTAGACAGAAAGTTTAACAAAAAGGGTTCATTTTTTTTGAATAGATTTGATAAAAATGGAAATACTGAATAAAGAAATATATAAGAAAGGAATGATTAAAAATGGCAGACTTAAATCAAATGGAATTACAACATTTAAGACATCTAATAGGAGCACATGAAACAGCATATCAAAAATTAAATACGTATTCATCACAAGCAGTAGATCCACAAATAAAACAACTTTTTACTAAATCTGCTCAAGATGCTTTAAATACAAAACAAAAATTAATGACATTTTTAAATAATTAAGGAGGGGTTTATGGACGAGAAAACAATGGTAAATGATATTCTAGCTGGAGTAAAATCAGATTTAACAGCATATCAGACAGCCATATCAGAGGCTGAGAATATGCAATTAAGACAAACTTTTCAACAAATTAGAAACAATGATGAAAGTTTTCAATATGAGCTTTTTAAAATAGCACAATCTAAAGGGTATTATATCCCGGCACAAAAAGCAACAACAACAGAGGTTAATACAGTGAAAACAGAATTACAATAAAGTGGCATTTTAGCCATTTCAAACAACATGTAAAAAGTAGTTACATGCATTATATGAATGTGTGTAACTACTTTTATATATTTATGAAAATATACTTTATTTGAATGAAAATGAAGTATTCAAAATGTTCCAAAAGGAAACGTCCCTAATTGGACAAAAAGAAAAAAAGAGAAAAAAAGAAGAAAATAAAGCTTTTATAAAAAAAAGTAAAAAAACTTACGGAAATTAGACTTTTTATATCATTGCAAAAAAAATAATATTACAATATGATTACATTATCATATACAAAGGAGATAATGTAATGTTTAAAAAGGTATTGGTTCATGCAAGACGAGGAGTAAAACTCATAATTCTTTTTATGATTGCAATATTTTTAATGATTGGAGCAGTTGCATTTTTATATAAACCAACATATAGTGTATATATCAATGGACAACAAGTGGGATATACATCAAATAAATCTGATTTACAACATAGAATTAACGAGTATGTGGACCATGGAGACGGAACAAATGAAAATGTAGCTTTTGTACAAGTAAATGATATGCCAGAATATAAGTTATGCTTATTAAAAAGAAATATTGTGACAAATGATGAAGAAATCTATAATAAAGTAACAGAACAAGGAATTCCATATTATCGCTATTATGCAATATTAGAAGATCAAGAAGAAAAGTACTATGTATCTTCATTTGAAGAAGCTGAAAATGCTGTAAATACATTAAAAGAAAAAAATAGTGAAAATATAGATAAAATTTCAATATTGGAAAAATATGAAACGGGAATAAAAGATTTGATTTCTGTAGATGAAGTGGTATCTAAATTATATGTAGAAAAGAAAACTGCTGTTAAAGTAGCTCAAAATACTTCTTCTAAAACTTCAGCAGGATATGTCAATACAAATACAACAACATCAAGTGGAAAAGCAGCATTAGGAATTTCATTGATTAGACCAATTTCAGGAACCATCACCTCCAGATTTGGAGCAAGAAGTAGTATTAGAAGTTCGGCACATACAGGATTAGATATATCAGCACCAACAGGAACAGCTATTAAAGCAGCTGCTTCAGGTACGGTTACATTTGCTGGATGGAAGGGTTCTTATGGATACATGTTAGTGATTTCTCATGGAAATGGGATACAAACATATTATGCACATTGTAGCAAATTATATGCATCAGTTGGACAATCTGTTTCACAGGGAGAAACTGTTGCAGCCGTAGGATCAACAGGGAATTCAACAGGACCACATTTACATTTAGAAGTTAGAGTGAATGGTGTAGCATATAATCCACAAAATTACGTATATTAATATAAAACAATCCACAGTTTATGTATAAACTGTGGATTAATTAATGTAAAGATGGCAAATTTGTTTATGACAAGAAATATTTAATTCCAGTTTCAATAGCATTTTTCTTCATAATGGGTTTACCATGTTCTAATAGCTTCATTTTAAATGTTTCAGAATGAGAAGCTAAACTTGCAAATTCAGAAATGGTTGAATAAAATGTATGAATATATGTAGAATCTGTATTTATATTAGAAAGGATAAGATAATATGTATCATTAAAAACATATAAAGCGATATTTTTTGCTAAGTGTTTTGGTTGGAAATTTGGGATATGATGCATAGCTGTACAAAATTCGCAAAATTCTTCAAAACTAGAAAATTGATAAATAGAAGTACTACTATTAGGATTTACATTTTTAACTTTCTTCTTTGGTTTTACCTTTAATTTATTAGGTGGTGTTGCAGGTTTTTCTACATATTTTGTAATGGTAAACACAAAAAGACCATCAGAAGAAGAAAAAGCTTCTACTAGAAGTTTGTAGCCTTCTGTGTAAAATCCCACTTCTTTTTCCGCTTTTAAAAGCATTTCTAAAAACAGTTTTTGAGATTCTATTGGTTTTTCCATAATGGTTTGATAATCTAAATTATTATTTTTTAAATCTTCTGAATTTACAATGACACGAATCTTGTTTTCAGTCAATTTTTCAATTTTCATATATAATAAAAGCCTCCTTAAAACCTATTAAGTATATTATACTACTATTATTATTATATTTAAATAGATAATTTTTGGTAATAAAATTTTAAATATTAAACAATATACCACATAAATATGAAAAAAGTAAAGGTTTTTACTTGAAAAAAATGTTAAATCAATATATAATACCAATATGTGAAAAAATAAATAGCCGTAAGAAGTAAAGGCTAATTTGGAGGTATAAGAAATGGCAACAAAAGAAAAAAATATATGGATATTATTAGTGTTTATTTTATCAGGTTTAGTAGTAGGGGGACTATTAGGACAACTTGCATCTAATGTGGACTGGCTATGGTGGCTTTCATATAGTCAAACATTTGGATTACAAGATCCAATTGTGTTAGACTTAAGTGTTGTTACAATCACATTTGCATTAATGTTTAGAATCAGTGTAGCAAGTATCATAGGAATGTTATTAGCTATATTGATTTATAAAAAAATATAATGTCCACTTGGACCTGGTCCAAATGGACACAAATCAATATGGGGCAAAATAGAAATCAAGAAAGGAATGATATTTTGTCTATCAAAATTAAACAATTAGCAGAAACAGAAAGACCATATGAAAAAATGGAGTTATATGGAGAAGCTGCATTATCAAATGCAGAATTGTTGGCAATTATTATAAAAACAGGAACAAAAGAGGAGTCTTCAGTAACCATTGCTCAAAAATTATTAAGTATCAATCCAAATGCGAAAAACAATTTGGATTTTTTAAAAGAAATGACAATAGAAGAATTGATGCATATAAAAGGAATTGGAAAGGTAAAAGCACTTCAATTAAAGGCAGTAGGTGAACTGGCGAAAAGAATGTCAACACCATCAAACTATCAGAAAATAAAAATTAAGAAGCCAGAAGATATTGCAAGATTACTGATGGAAGAAATGAGATTAGAAAAACAAGAACATGTAAAACTAATTATCTTAAATAATAAAAATGAAATTATAAAAATCAAAAAGATAGCACAAGGTGGAATCAATTCAGTCAATATGTCGATGAGGGAAATTTTAGTAGAACCAATAAAAATGCAAGCACCAAAAATGATTTTAATTCATAATCACCCAAGTGGTGATTCCACACCGAGTAAAGCAGATGTACAAATAACGCAAAGACTTCTAGGAGTGGCACAACTATTTGATATAGAATTGTTAGACCATATTGTAATAGGAAATGGAAACTTTACAAGTATTATTTCAAAAATATTAACGAAAGATGGAGAAATATGAGTTTATGAAAGGAACGTAAAGATTATGAAATTTTTTACATTTGGATCAAAAGATATTGGTATTGATTTAGGAACAGCAAATATCTTAGTAACATTAAAAGGAAAAGGAATTGTTTTAAAAGAACCATCAGTAGTAGCTATTGATAGAAAAACAGGAAATATTATGGCAACAGGAACAGAAGCAAAAGAAATGCTTCGGAAGAACACCTGATCAAATTAAGGCAGTAAGACCATTAAAAGATGGTGTCATTGCAGATTTTACTGCTACACAATTAATGCTTAAAAATTTAATTGGAAAAGTTGGAAAACGATATAATGTTGGAAAGCCAAGAGTAGTTGTTGGTGTACCATCTGGAATAACAGAAGTAGAAGAAAGAGCTGTAGAAGAATCTGTTATTCAAGCAGGTGCTAAAGAAGTTTACTTAATTGAAGAGCCAATGGCAGCAGCAATTGGAGCATCTTTAGATGTAGGAGAACCAAGTGGAAGTATTATTGTAGATATTGGTGGGGGAACTACAGAGGTTGCTGTTATCTCATTGGGAGGTATTGTTGTAAGTCATTCTTTACGTATTGCTGGAGATGAATTAGATGAAGATATTGTAAATTATATAAAAAGAGAAATGAATTTGGCTATTGGAGATACAACAGGAGAACAAATTAAAATGCAAATTGGTTGTGCAATGCCACTTATGACAGAAATGTCTATGGAAGTAAGAGGAAGAGATTTAACAGATGGATTACCAAGAACCGTTACAGTAACTTCAACACAAGTAGAAGAAGCAATGAAAGAATCTATACAAAAAATTGTAGAGATTGTAAAAATTACATTAGAGAAAACACCACCAGAGTTAGCATCAGATATTATGGAAAAAGGAATTGTGCTAGCAGGTGGAGGTGCATTAATTAAAAACTTAGATAAATTATTGAGTATAGAAACAGGAATGCCAGTATATATAGCAGAAGAACCATTAGATTGTGTGGTTAGAGGAACTGGTAAAACATTAGAGGATTTAGAAAGATTAAAAACAGTATTAATTAATGCTAGAAGAAAAAAATAAATTGATGGGAGTAGAAAATGTATAAAAATAAAAAGGCAGAAATAGCAGGAATTGCTATAACCATTATTATTTTAATATTGATCGTTATATTTTCAAATGCAGATAGTGAAACTTCATTTCTTGAAAATGTAGCAAGTAAATTAGTTATGCCAATACAAAATGGATTAACTTATTTAAAAAACGGAATTAGTGGCAATAGTACATTTTTTACAGATATCAACAATTTGAAACAAGAAAATGAAGAATTAAGTCAACGAAATAGTGAATTAGAACAATCATTAAGAGAATTGGAAAGTATAAGATCTGAAAATGAAACATTAAAAGAATATTTGGGACTAACAGAAAAATATGGTGAATATAGTACAGTACCAGCATATATCATTAATAAAGATATTAGTAATTATTCCAAAACAATTGTTATTAATGTAGGAAGTGATGATGGAATAAAAGAAAATATGACAGTCATTGCTGACCAAGGATTAGTAGGACATGTTATTTCTGTAACAAGTGATACGGCAAAGGTAAGGACAATTGTAGATACTTCAAGTTCTGTTAGTTGTTTGTTAAGTACAACAGATGAAAGTATTGTATGTAAAGGAACTTTAGAAGAGGATTCAGCATTAAGAGCAATGTATATCCCTGATGATGATGGAATTATACAAGGAGATAGTGTGGAAACTTCTGGATTAGGTGGAATCTATCCAAAAGGAATTCATGTAGGATCAATTGAAAGAGTTGTTAATACACAAAATACAACAGATAGATATGCGATTGTAAAAACGGCAGTAGATTTTGATAAACTAGATACCGTATTAGTCATAACAAATCAATAGAGAGGTGAAATCTTTGAAAAAATTTATAATGAATATATTAATTATATTGGCAGCATTTATTATATATTTTTTACAAGCGAATTTTTTTAATTGGTTTACAATCTCTGGTGTTATGCCTAGTTTATTTGTGATATTTATTTTATTTATAGGATTATTCTCTAATAGAATAACAGGTGTAGTATATGGAGTAGCCATTGGTGCGATTTTAGATTTAGTAATTGGTACACAAATTGGGATAAATGCAGTAGGATTAGGGATTATTGGATTTTTGGCAGCTACATTTGATAAAAATTTTTCAAAAGATAGTAGAGCTACGATTATGTTTATGGTGTTAGGTGCTACAATCATTTATGAAATGATTGTCTATATATTAAATTATATTGTGTTTTCTACAAATATGGAAATTATGAATTTTGTGAGGATATTAGCTATTGAAATTATATACAATCTAATTATTGTGATTATCCTATATCCATTAATTCAAAAGTTTGGATATGCCATTGAAAATGAATATAAGGGGAATAAAATTTTAACGAGGTATTTCTAACGACGAACCTAAGTTAAATTATCTTATTTTTTATACCTTGTGTGTCGCAACCTAAGAAATAAATCATTGTAGGTTGCTCCAATCGCACTCGCTTTGCTCGTTTGGTCGCTTACGCGGTATCGAAAAATAAGATAATTGAACTCAAATAAAAAAGTCATTAAAAATACGTTATTAGAAACAAGGAAGAGGTGAGGCCTTGAAAGGGTTAAACTTTAAAAAAACGAAGAAAAAAGCAAGAAGTAATTTGAATTTGCGATTTAATGTTTTGACTGTGCTTACATATATCATTGGTATTGTTTTAATTATTCAATTATTTAATTTACAAATTGTACATGGAGCAGAATATAGAGAAGAATCTAATACAAGACTTACCAGAGAAACAACACTAGAGGCTGCAAGAGGAGAAATTCTAGATAGAACAGGAACAGCTTTGGTTACTAATTCTACAAAGTTTGGTGTGGAGTTATATAAAACAAAAATTGATGATAATGAATTAAATCAGTCTATTTTAAATATTGTAAATTTATTAGAAAAATATCAGGTAGAATATGCAGATTCTTTCCCAATATCCATAGATCCTTTCCAATTTACCATTAGTGATGAAACCTTAGCAGATTGGAAAGAAACCTATGAGTTAGATGAAAATGCGTCTGCGGAAGAGGCTTTTTATGATTTTAAAGACAGATATGAAATTCAAAATACAGATATAGGAGAAATTAGGAAAATCATAGCCATTCGTTATGAAATTACAACAACAGGATATAGTAGTACAAGAGCTTTAACAATTGCAGAAGATATTCCAAGAGAAGCAGTAGCAGAATTTTCAGAAAGCAGTGAAAAATTTCCGGGAATTAATATTGTGACAGAACCTACAAGAGAGTATACTTCAGGAACATTGGCATCTCATATTTTAGGATATGCTTCAACAATTAGTGCGGAAGAATATGCAACGAGAAAAGAAACTTATGACCAAAATGACATTATAGGAAAAACAGGTATAGAATCTGTTTTTGAAGAATATCTAAAAGGACAAGATGGAACAAAACAAATTGATATGGCGGTTGATGGAACGATAACATCTGAATACACATCAGAGGAAGCCATTGCAGGAAGTGATGTTGTATTAACGATAGATGCAAATTTGCAAAGAGTTACAGAAGAGGCTTTAGAAGCAAATATTCAAAAAATTAATTCAGGAGGATTTGGAAGAGCTTATCATACAAATGCAGGTAGTTGTGTAGTGATGAATGTGAAAACAGGTGAAATTTTAGCAATGGCAAGTTATCCAAATTATGATCCAGCAGATTTTGTGGGTGGTATAAGCACAGAAAAATGGAATCAATATAATACAGATTCTGCTAAACCATTAATGAATAAAGCAGTACAAAACTCATATGCTCCAGGATCTATTTTTAAGATGGTAACAGCGATTGCAGGATTGGAATCAGGAGTCATTACGAGAACAGAACAAATTAATGATATAGGAGTATATTCAAAATACGGTAGGACATGGCCATGTTGGTATTATTCAGATTATCATGTGGGACATGGACGTTTAAATGTTTCACAGGCGATTGAAAGGTCATGTAACTATTTCTTCTATGAAACTGGAGATAGAATGGGAATTGAAACACTTGCAAAATATGCTAGATATTTTGGATTAGGTGTTAAAACAGGTGTGGAATTACCAAGTGAAGCATCAGGCGCAGTGGCAACACCAGAATATAAAAAAATTGTAGATCCAGAAAATCCTTGGTATAGCGGAGATACGATTAATGCTTCTATTGGACAAGGATTGGACAATTTTAGTCCATTACAAATGGCAAAATATATTAGTATGCTAGCAAATGGAGGAAATGATATTGATGTAACAATTGTAAAAAGTATAATTAAGTCTGATGGAACAGAAGCATCTACAGAAGAAATTAATAACTTCGTTAATCAAAAATTAGGCTTGGAAGAAGATACGAGTGAAGACTTAACGATTAGTCAAGAAAATTTAGATGCTGTGTTAGAAGGAATGCGTTCTGTTACGAGTGATACTACAGGAACTGCTTATGTAAGATTTCAAGATTTTGGAATCTCTGTTGGTGGAAAAACAGGTTCAGCAGAAGCGGGAAAAGATGAGAATCAAAATGATATTGTTCATGCATGGTTTGCTGGATTTGCACCATTTGAAGACCCAGAAATTGCAGTAGTAGTTATGGTGGAAAATGGTGGACATGGTAACTATACAGCAGAGGTTGTAAGAGATATTATGGAAGAATACTTTGGAATGAATACACAAGAAGTACAAGAAGATATGAGTGCGGTGAATTATAATCAATCTTTAAGATGATTGAAAAATAATTACAATTTTGTCTACGTCAAATTTCATTTAAAACGCGGTTACATATAAACATATGCTCCCTAGCCTTTTAAATAAAATTTTCCTTGCCAAAATTTAATTCTTTTCCAATCTAATTTCTGACAAAAGAAAGGAAGGATGTAAAAATGAGAAATTGTGTGAGTATTAACTTAAGAAAAAATGAAATTTTAATTAAAATCAGTGATGATGCAGAGCAAAAAGAAATTATAGATAATTTGAGAAAGAAACTTCCTGAATTGAAAAAAATGTATAAGAATGAAAAAACACCAATTACAGTTACAGGAAAGATTTTAAAAAATAAAGAAATAGATGAAATACAAGACTTAATAAAACGTAATATTGATGTCGAAATTGATTTTGACATGCCAAAATCTTTAGGACTTTCAAGTATTACAAGAACATTTAATAAAGAAATTGCCATTTCTGAAACCAAATTCCATAGAGGTTCTTTGCGTTCAGGACAAAAAATGGAATCAGAAGGAAGCTTGGTTATCCTAGGAGATGTCAATTCTGGTGCAGAAGTGATGGCTTCAGATAATATTGTTGTTTTAGGTGCATTAAGAGGCCTAGCACATGCAGGTGCAAAAGGGAATAAACAGGCAATTATTTCTGCTGGACTTTTAGATACAGTACAAATTCGAATTGCCAATGTTATAAAAGAGATTGATAGAGATGAAGAACCATTACATAAACAAGCATATGTTAGTATTATTGATAATGAAATTGTAATAGAATAACAAAAATAATTCTAAACAAAAAATAGAATTATATTTAACTAACTAATAACAAAATTAATAACATAAACAACATATCATCTTTTACATCTTCTTTATAAAGGAAAAATAGTAAAGACAAGATAATTAAATCGTCTAAGTATAATTTTTGGCCAGAAATTTCTAATATAGGTTCTTCTTTATTAGAAAGACCATTCATGTTAATGAAGATAGGACCAATATGATAATACTTAGATGATTTTTTTTCATGTCTATTTTCCTTATTTTGATAATCAATGTCTCCAGTTTCCCTTATTTCCGTATGTGTATAGGCATTATCATTTGGTGATTTTTGCTTATCTATTGATACAGAATTTGCTATATGATAAGGAACTTTAGGATAACTTCGAGAATAAGGGTAAAAAGGAGATCTGAAAAAAGGCATATGACTAATCACTAGAATTCTCCTTACCATTATTTTGATTAAATAATTCAATTAAATTTGCCATGTTTAGTAAATTAGCATATTGGTCTAATTTACTTTTTTTTTCGTCTCTTAGGTAAGGTTTTAAAGATTGTAATAAATTAGATCTAGGATCAGAAGTATGATTCATTTTTTCCATTACAGATTTCATTTTCATCATTGTATTTACATCAATTTTACTAAAATCAAAGGCTGTATTATTTGAATTAGTGTTTGAATTACTAGTATTATCAGTAGTTTCAACAGTATTGTTAGAGTCTGATTTTTCATTAGAATCTGTGTTTCCATTCATCATTGAAGAAAAGTTTTTTAACGTATCAGGGGGGATTTGAGATAGTATATCATTCAAATTTCCATTATTTAGCATAGAATTCAATTTATCCATTGTTTGTTTATCAATATTAAAATTATCCAAAACAATCACCTCATACAATATATATTCAAAATATAAATTTCTATGTAATTATTATATGAACAATTGAAAAAAGTGTGAATAATACATTATTTTTTTAAAAAAGTAACATAAAATTGGTAAAAAATAATAAAATTACATAAAAAGTTAAAAAAAGTAAAAAAATACGCTAAAAAAGTTGAAAAATCAACAAAAACAAGGTATAATAAATAATAGGTATGATTATAAAAATTAAAATGCTGAAAGTGTGGTTAAAAACAAAATTTAATTTCAGGGAGGTACCAATATGAAAAATAAGATTTTTAAAATTAGTGTAGTTATTTTATTAATTATGACATTAACTATGACTAATTTTATATTTTTGGGTTCAAGCCTTATCAGTTATGCGGCAGATACAATTAGTACAAACCATAAAAATATTGAATTTGATGCCTATTTCAAAGATAGCAATGGGCAAAAAACAACAACACTAGAAAGAACGGCAGATAAGGAAGAAGTTTCTTTGTATTTGGCTGTTAATGTCAACACAGAGGGATTTTTTGTGGGACAAGTAGAATTACAAAATTCTAACTTCAATCTTGTAAGTTCTGAAAGTGGATTTGTAAGTAAGATTTCAGATAATACAATCTATTTAAATCAAATAGATGTCGGAACAAAGGCAGAAATTGAAGTAAAAGTAAAACCAATTGATGATGAAGTTATGGACATAAATATGCTAGATTGTCAAAGTGAATTAAGATTAACAGGTGTTTATAGGGACAATACAGAAAAAGATATCAATATCAATGCAACAAGAACTATTGATATGCAATTAGTAGAAGCAAATACAAATGACAATGTGAAAAATGAGATAGAAGTTATTACCAATAAATTGATAAAAATATCTGGTGAAGATAAAAGAGTTGTACAACTGTCATTACATATGGGATTAAATGACAATAATTATCCAATGAAAGAAATATATACAAGAATTAATGTACCAGAAATCAATGGAATATCACCAGAAGTGATAAGGGATATTCATCTAAACACAATGTCAGCATTTGATTATAAATTTGAGAATGGATATGTGGAAATAACATTGACAAATCAAACAACACCAAATAATGATATTCTATGGAGAAAACAAGGAGAAGAAAATGTTATTTTGACATATATTTATGATGCAGATGTGGAACTAGAAAATATAGAAATTACTTCAGAGTCAAGAATTTCTTTACAAAATGATAAAGTATTAACATCAAATAAAACAGCAACATTATCTAATGAAGAGGTTGATTCTACAATAGAAGTAATTGCTAATAATTCTGAAGAAAGTATTTATAAAGGAAAATTATATTCAGGTATAGATAAACAATATACTAGTCAAACTGTATTAGATATAAATTTAGCAAATGTAGAAGAATATATATCAATAAGAGAAGAAGCAAGTAGATATATGTTAGCTGATGGAGAAGCGGATAGTAATATTTATTATAATAGAACAGTGATTTCTAAAGAGGATTTTGATACGATATTTGGTAAAGATGGAATAATGGAAATCTATAATGAAAATAATGAATTGATAGCAACAGTAACAGGTAATACAGAAGCAGATACTAATGGCAATATCGTGATTGATTATACAGGAAGAGAACCTAGAGGAATAGAAATCAGAACTTCTAGTCCAGTAACAGAAGGAAGTTTGACATTTACACATACAAAAACAATAGGTGCATCAGATGTCAATACTGTAAAAGCAGCAAATAGTATAGCAACTAAAGTGGTATATGGATATAACAATTATAGTGAAGCAGAATTAGCAATAAAAGGAGAAACATATACAACAGGTATAGAAGCTGAAACAGAGATAATGATGACACTTAATGAAACAACAACAGAAACTAGATTAGAAATTAGTAGAAATACATTATCAACCATTGTAGCAAATGATATCGAAATGAAATTAATTTTAAAAACAGATGAAGAATCAAAAGATTTATATAGAAATCCAACCTTTACAATTGAATTACCAGAACAAGTAGAAAGTGTGCAAGTTAATAGTATTAATGTGTTATATGAAGATGAATTAACAATTGCAAATTATACAGTTGATGGAAGATATATTACAATTCAAATGGCTGGAGATCAAACAGCATATAAATCACAATCTGTAGAAGGTGCAAACATGATTATTAATGCAACAATCAATGTTAACAGAACATCTATTGCGAAACCGGAAGCAATCAATGTAACATATATAAATGAAAAAGCAAACGCTTATGCAAATGCTGAAGATATTGGTAGAATTTCTCAAGAAATAGAAGTTGTAGCACCAAAAGATGTAACAGTTATCAACAGTATAGATGCACTAGATGTAGAAACAATTGGAGAAGAAGAAACAACAAGTGTTAGTTTGCAAAGAGGAACAGATGCTACACAAATGGAAGTTAGCTTTGAAGTTATTAACAATAATGAAGAAAATGTAGATAATGTATCTATATTAGGAACATTCCCAACAAGAACAGAGGAAAATAATATAGACATAGCAGTTGTTGGTGGAGTTAATGTAGAAAATGGAACTGTATATTATACAGAAAATGAAAATGCAACAACAGATATAGAAAATACAGAAAATGGATGGGCAGAAACAATAGCAAATCCAACAGCTGTAAAGAAATATTTAGTTGTCATGGATAATATTGCTTCAAGAACGGCTGTTAGTGGTTCATACACAATTGAGATACCAGAAAATCTAGAATATAACCAAACAGCGACAGAAGGATATGAAGTAAACTACACAAAAGGACAAGCAAGAAGTGAAAACACAGTAACAGCAACAGAGATTTCAATGGAAACAGGTGTTGGACCAAAAATAGAAACAAACTTAACTGCAACAGTAGCCGGAGAAGAATTAACAAATACAAGTACAGTAAAAAATGGAGAAGTTATTAAATATAGAGTGCAAGTATCAAATGTTGGTTCAGAAGATGTAAGTAATATTACTGTAAAAGGAATGATACCAGAAGGAACCATGTTAGTTGAACCAATTGATAATTATGAATATACAGGTGCTTCATATTATAAAGGAATCGAAACAGATACATTTGAAACAACAATTGAATCTCTAGCTGTAGGAGATATTACTTATGTAGAATATGAAGTAATGGTTAGTTCAAGCCTAGCAAATGGTACATCTATTGCTAATACAATGGAAATTCATTATTCAGATGTTGTGCAAGAAACAAATGAAGTGAAAGTTTTATCAGAAAGTGGAAGCATAAGAGCAATGGTAAAAAGAGTAACTGATAGAAAAGTAGATTTATATGAAGCAGGAACAGTAGAATATTTTGCCATTATAAAAAATACATCATCTGAAACATTAAATAATGTAATGGTAAAAACAAATAAATCAGAGAATTTAGAAGTATCAAGATTAACACTCATCACAGGTATGAGTGAAGATCAAACTTCTGATGATGATATCTATGTTATATCATCACAAGAAACTCCTGAAATCAAAACAGAAACAGATGCTACGATTAATGAAGATACACAATCAGAAATCATAGAATATAGTGATGAAATCAATATAGGAACATTAGAGCCAGGAGAAGTAAAAGTATTAAGCTATAATATGGTAATTAATGAAATGCCAAACAATACAGTAGATACCATCCATTTCTCAGTAGTGGCATCAGATGGACAAAAAGAATATAAATCAAACTTATGGAAAGATAGAGTAAATAGTTTCGATTTAGATATGACAATGGAAGCAAATACAGAAAGTCAATATGTAAAATCAGGAGATAACATTACTTATACAATCCATGTAAGAAATAATAGTACATCTCAAACATCTGGATTAGTCATAAGAGACGAAATTCCTTCTCAATTAACAGTTAATCGTGTGACAAAAGATGGAGAAGAAGTAGAATTTACAACAAATAATATTGAAATACAAAGTGAAATACCAGCTAATGGAGAAGCAACAATTGTCATTGAAACAGTTGTTAATTATTCAGAGGCAAGAACAGAGGCAGAATCAATTACTAATAGAGCAGTTGCAAGTGTTTATGGAGAAGAGATAGCAACAACATCAGATTTGAATCACATAATAGAAGCAGATGTTATTGATGATACAAATGGTTCAAATGGAAACGAAGATGATAACAATCATGCTACTGATGATGAACAAAATGGAAATATTGCAAATGGAGAACAAATGATAAGTGGTTTAGCATGGTATGATGAAAATGGAAATGGTAGAAAAGATGATGAAGAAACAACACTATCCAATATAAAAGTAAGATTATTAAATGTTAATACAAATCAACTAGTGAAAGATGCTGAAGGTGATATATTAGAAGCAACAACAAATGAAAATGGAATGTATGTACTTGATAATATTGCAAAAGGTCAATATATTGCAATATTTGAATATGATACAAATCAATATTCATTAACAACATATAAAGCAGAAGGAATTAATGAAACAGAAAATTCTGATGTTAGATTAAATGATTTATTAATTGAAGATACAAGAGAAGAAGTAGCATCAACAGATATTCTTCGTATAGATGCAGAAAATGTATCAGATGTTAATATTGGTTTAATAGAATTACAAAACTTTGATTTAAAATTAGACAAATATGTCAATAAAATATTAGTCCAAAATTCTGCTGGAACAACAACTAGAGAATATAATAATTCTACAACTGCTAAAATTGAATTAGATGCAAAACAAATGAATGGATCAAATATTATTATTGAATACAATATTGTTGTAACAAATATTGGAGAAGTTGCAGGATATGCTAGAAATATTGTAGATTATTTACCAAGTGATTTAGAATTCAGTTCTGAATTAAATAAAGATTGGTATGAAAGAGGAGAGGCATTATATACAACAGTATTGGGAAATGATATTATTAATCCAGGAGAATCAAGAACAGTAACCTTAACTTTAACAAAAACAATGGGTGAAGATAACTTAGTTACAAGAAATCATGCAGAAATTTATGAAGCATATAATAATTTAGGACTAGAAGATAGTAACTCAACACCAGGCAATCATGCAAGTGGTGAAAATGATATGGGGTCAGCAGATGTAATTGTTAGTATTAGAACTGGTGGGGTTGTATATATGACAATTGGAACAATTATTGCAATCATCATATTAGCAGGCATTGTTACAGGAATTGTTGTAAAAAGAAAAAATTCTAAAGAGGAAAATTAGGAAGGAAAGGAGGTAAAAAAATGAGTAAAGTAAAAAAATTACTAATTGGAATGATTGTCATGACATTTGCTATATTGGCGTTGGCAAATATAGCAAATGCAGCATATAGTGTTGGACAAAGTGTTTCTATCACATATAGTACCTATTTAAATGATCCAAACTTATATTGTGTTGAACACAACCAAGCATTAAGTGGAAGATTAACATATAGAGTCATTTCAGAAGTAGATATTAGAGGAAATACTTCAACAGACCATACAGGTAAAAGTATTGAAAGCTGGTATAATGCAAAACTTGCACATATATTATCAGCAGATAATGGAGCATATAAAGAGAGTGGACCTGTACAAAATGCTATTTGGAATTATATGTATACATGGATAAGCAATGTAGGACAATATCATGCAGGATTATATAATGGATTTGCTAGTACAGTACCAGGAAATAGTTCTTATTTAGACTCAACATCTTCAGATTATGCTAATGAATTAGCAAATCTAGAAATCACAGACAATACCAATAAAGATGCTATTAGAGTACAATCAGACGGAAATAACATTAGAATTGGACCATTTAATTGGAGTTTTTCTGGAACATTAAACAATATATCTGTAAAAGACCAAAATGGAAATACAGTTAGTGGAATTACATTCCAAACCTATACAGGAACAACCATTAGCACAATTGGTGTGGGAAGTATACAATCAGGAAAAGATTTTTATATTTCCATTCCCATCAGTAGTGGAATTAGTAGAATTACAGATATTACAGCAAGTGGAAGTACACAAGTAGAAGGTGTCAAGATTTGGTTCTTAGAATCACAAAATGGATATAGTTTCCAAAACTTAATTGCAAGAGAACCATATACAACACCATATACATATGAGACGACATTTGATTATAATATTGATTTACTAGGAAATTTAAAAGTTATTAAAGTAAATAAAGATAATCATGAAATTAAGTTACAAGGTGTTGGTTTCAAAATTCAAAATAAACAATCAGGATTATATGTACATGAAGATGCTAATGGAAATATTACATATGTAGATGAAAGTCAAGCAACAGAATTTGTAACAGATCAAAATGGAGAAATTTTGATTGAAAACTTAATTGTGGGAACTTATATAGCATATGAAACACAAAACCCAAATTATGGTTATGAATTTATATCAGAAGGTGTAGAAGGCACAGTTGTTGTTGATAAAACACAAGACTTCGTGATAGAAAATAAACAAATCTATGTAAAACTTTCTGGATATGTATGGATAGATAAACAATCAGAAAAACAATCATTAAGAAATAGTTTATATAGAGATGATTTAAAGGATGATGCAGATGAACTATTAGAAGGTGTGATTGTCAGATTGATTGATAGAAGAACAGGTGAAATTGTTAAAAATGACAATGGAGAAGATTTCTATGCATTAACCAAAGAAATTGATTTAGGAGACAACATTATTAGATATTATCAATTTGTAGATGTTAGAATTGATGACTTAGAAAATTACTATATAGAATTTGAATATGATGGATTAACCTATTCAAATGTAACACCACATATTGATAAAGATAATGGTTCAAAAGCAGCAGAAAATCCAGGTGTTAGAGATGCATTCAACAAAGAATTTAGCACAATTGAAGGAGCTTCAGAAACAACCGGTGTTGCATTAAATGAAAGCGGAAATGTAACACATGAATTACAATATAACAAAGATGCAGAACAACATAAATCAACATTCATCAATGAAGGTTTACCAGTTGGACAATATCCAATAACAGCTAATACAGATGAAACAGACTACATGATAAGAGATCAATTTGAATATGGAATGGAAGAAATCCCATATATCAATTTAGGTTTATATAAAAGAGAACAACCAGATTTAGCATTAATGAAAGATATGCAAAATGTAAGACTTGCCATCAATGGATATCAACATATTTATGAATATGCACAAAGATTTGCAAACTTAGAAGCACAAGAAGCAGATGGAGATTATAGTGATACAGCATTTAATATTGGTGTTAAATTTGCTAATGAATATGTAGATGATTCTTATACAAGAGCAATCTATAGGGCAGATTATGAATATGTAAATGAAGAAGATAGTAGTAGAGAATTAAAAGTATATGTAACCTATCGAATTGGTGTCATGAATGAATCAAGTAGTTTAATTACACAAGTAAACAACTTAGTAGATTACTATGATAGTCGATATACGATTGTGGCAGTAGGTACTGGAATTAATGAAGAAGGTATCATTACAGGAAATATTGAATATGACCAAGAAACATATAATGATGAATACTCAAAAGCAATTATCTACACAAATTCAAGAATAGAATCTGGAAAAACAAATGAATTTTATGTACAATTTGAATTAAGTAGAGAAGCTGTATTAGAAATTTTAAATGATGGAGAAACATTAGATAATGTTGTAGAGATTAATTCATATTCAACATTTGACGGAAATGGAAGTGTATATGCTGGTATAGATCTTGATTCTAACCCAGGAAATGCAATTCCAGGAGATATTTCAACATATGAAGATGATACAGATTCAAGCCCATCTTTAAAATTAGAAGTAGCAGATGCAAGAGAAATGACAGGTAAAGTATTCTTAGATTCTACATCAGGAGAATTATTAACAGGACAAATCAGACAAGGTAGTGGACAATACGAAGAAGGAGAAATTGGAATACCAGGTGTAGAGATAACCTTAACAGAAAACACAGGAACTGGATTAGTATATACAGCGACAACAGATAATAATGGAGATTTCTATATCTCAGATTTCATACCAGGAGATTATACACTAACTTACACCTGGGGAGGTGAGACATACACAGTACAAAACTATAAAGGAACTGTATATGATAAAGAGAGATATGATACAAATGTTGCAAATAAAGAATGGTATAAAACAGACGTAGAAACAAGATGGACAGATGCAGTAGATGATTATGATACAAGATTGGCAATTGATGCAGAATTAAAAGAAATTACAAATGCAACACAAACGACAATTGATAAAATGGATTCTACAACACCAACTATGGGAATAGGAGTCGAATATGATACCACATATACAGCATCTTCTGGAGATAGATATGTATATAGAATTGAAAATGTTGACTTTGGTATTGTAGAAAGAGCAAGACAAGATATAGCATTAAATAAGAGAGCAAGTACGATGAAACTTACTTTAGCAAATGGTCAACCATTGGTAGATTTACAAATAACAGAAGATGGAATTTTAGAAGGACAAACAGGAAATGTTATTTATTTACCACCATCACCAAATTCAACACCAAGAAATGGAATGGTAAGACTTGAGTTAGATAGTGAGTTAATCCAAGGTTCAAGACTAGAAGTTGGATATGAAATCAAAGCAACAAATGATAGTGAATTAGAGTATATGTCAGAAAATTATTATAAATATGGTATCATAGAAGGTGATGTTGTAACAATCACGCCATCAAAAATTATAGATTATCTAGATAGTGATTGGGACTTTAATGCAGAAAATAACCCAGATTGGGAAGCGATACAAAAAGATGATAATAGAATCATATTAGCAGAAGAGGTAATCAATTCAACATCAATTGATACTACCAAAATGCTATATACAGAATCATTAGCAACCTATGTATTAAAACCTACAGAAAGTGCAACCGTTATGCTAAATGTATCTAAATTGTTAACATCATCAGAAGATATCGAATTAGAAAATGAAACAGAAATCAACAAAGTAAACAAAACAGGAGGTTCAGATATTACTTCAACACCAGGTAACTATATACCAGGTACAGGACCAGCAGTAGAGCGTGATGATGATATGGCAGAAGTTGTTATTATAACACCAAATACAGGTGAAAACTTAAATTATATCATACCAACAGTCGTAATCGTAACTGCATTTGTTATCCTAGGTGTAGGTGTTATCTTTATTAAGAAAAAAGTCTTAAATAGATAATAGAATAGATATAAGTGAAAAAATATGAGATTGAATTTTCAATCTCATATTTTTTGCTCAAAAGCTACGCAAATAACAATTTGTCGAAAAGTAGATAAAAATATTACAAAATGTAATCAAAATGTAAAAAAAATAATATATATGATATCATACATATTCAAAAAAAAGTTTCCCTAAAAGAAAAAAACTAAAAAGTGGATATGGTGGAAAACATTCACATTGAAAATTCAGAAAAGAAAGTGTAATGTATTATATATAGGATAATATTTTTGGAGGGGAAATGCATGGAAAAGAAATTTTTAAAGAAAGTAATCATGGTAACATTAATTGTGATTTTAGCTGTATTAAATATTTTTATGCTTACTATACAAAATGTTAATGCAGAGGAAGAATCAATTGATGTAAATCCAATTCTTGAAGGTCTATTGGAAAAGTACATAAACTATAATATGTCTGATAAAGATAAAGGAACATTAGTGCAATATCATTTAAGAGCAGGAATAAAGTATAAGGAAGGCTCTGAGATTTTCCCTGTCAAAGAAAATGAAATAACAATTCAAATAAGTCAAATTGACGGTAAATATCCATATGATGTAAAAGTAATTATGAATAGTACAGAAACAACAAATGGGAATATGGATAAAGATAATGTAGGAGTATTCTATAATCCTGAGATGGGTGTTGTCACAATCAATATACATAATCAAGATGAAAATGGCAATATAATTTCAGATAAAATACCAAGTAGTGATAGCAGAGATGATTATGTGTTAATTTGCTATTATGACACATATGTGGACAATTCAGAGGAAAGAGAAGTTTCTTTAAATATATCTTCAAAAACAACCCTATTTACAGATGAAAATAAAGAAGTATATGCAGATGGAGAATTAAAAAATACTGTAGCAGAAAATATAGGAGAATTAACTTCTATAAAACATGATACAGAAGAGATATATAATGGATACATGAAATCCAATGTGATTAATGGAACAGAATATCATACACAATATACAGATATGATAGAAGTCAATGTTAGTAAAAAGGAAGCACATAAAAAAATACAATTGACAGAAGAAAACACATTTGTCAGAACAAATCATGAAGAAATTATAGAAGAATTAGGTAATGACAATCAACTAGTATATAGAACTACAAAATTTGAAAAACAAAATATTGTAGACGTTCTTGGAGAAGAATTTAATATCGAAATTTCAGATGAAAATGGTAATATACTTTCTACGATAAATAACGACACAGAAGTGGCAGAAGATGGAAGCTTTATCATTACATATGAAAATGATGTAAAAAATCTAAATATAAAGACAAGTGATATTATTAGCGAAGGAACCTTATATATTGAAAATATAAAAGAAATTAAAAACACAATGAAAGACATCGAAAATGTTCAAGTAAAAACAACAACCAATATCATTGGAATCAATGAAGAAGTTGTTGCACAAACAGAAGAGAATACAGAAGAAAATACACAAGAAACACAAATGGTAGAAACAGAAAGTTATCGAAATACAGATGAACAATTGGTAGAGATACAATCTGCACAAACAAAGGTAGATATGACAGTAAGTTCTACAGAATGGACAAACAAACAACAAAATGAAGTAACATTTGATATTCATTTAAATGCAACATCTTTACAATATAATTTATTTAAAAACCCTCAATTAAAAATAGAATTACCAAGTCAAGTTGAAAAAGTAATTTTAGGTAATAGCTCTATTGTATATGGAAATGGCTTAGAATTACAAGCCCCTTATATAGAAACAGACGAATCTGGAAATTTTAGTATAGTGGCTAACTTAGTAGGAGAACAAACGCAATATACAGAAAAAGATTTAGACTTAATTACAGATGTAAAAATATCTGCAACAATTATATTAAAGAAAAATATTGAAAATACAACAGATAAGCTTAAATTAGTATATACAAATCATTATACTTTAGAGGAAAATACAGAAGAAGGAAATATTGAAACAGCATTAAGTATCAAGAGTTATGCTGAAGAACAAGACCCAATAGAAGAAATGATAGAAAATGTAAATCTATCTGTACCAACAACATCACAAGAAGTATTAGATAGTTTGAAATTGGAAGTAACACCTGTAAAAGGTGATGTTACTCTAAACGATGGAGATGTTGTTTATGAAGGGGAATATATAAAATATAACATTAAAGTTAGTAATACTTCTAATACAGCTATCCAAAATGTAAAAGTGGTTGGCAGTATACCAGATAGTTTAGTTTATGGAGAATTAGAAGCGGATTATTACAACTATGATGGCGTTTACGAATATAAATTTGATACATCCCTAAACGAAAAAAGTATAGATATAGGAACAATAGGTGCAGGAAACACTTATGAAACTTTTTACGAAGTACAAGTTCAAAATTTAACAAATGGTGAAGAACAGAAAGAAGTCTTGAGTCAAATAAGAGCGTATGTTGGAGAAACAGAGGCAACAAATTATGAGATAACCAATGTAATTGAACCATCAGAAGTGAAAATATTTTTAGGAGCATCATTAGATAATGGTGATAATAGATGGAATTATAAAGTAAAATTAACAGGAAATGTGGGAGAAGAAGCAACTGTACAAATAAAACTTCCAGAAGAGTTTAAAGTAAAATGGTTTTTTATACCTGGAACAAAAGAATTAGAGACAATTCCGAATGATAATATAACAGTATCAGAAGATAATATAGTAACTGCAAAATTAACAGTAGGTGCTGTTGAACAATATTTGTTTGAAGGATATTTAGAAGAATATGCAATTGATAAAAATAACAATATGGGTATGAAAACAATTAAGGCAACAGCAACAGCCTCTGTGAATGGAAAAGTTTATACATCAAATGAAAATAGAATAGAATATGAATATAAAAATGCTATGATAGTCATGACTTCACCAACAGAAGGGCAAAAAGTACACTATGGTGAAGAAATAGAATATGATATAGCAGTAACAAATGTGGGAGGAGGAAATTCAACTTCAGAAGATAAAAGAGCAATAGCAGTCAATCTTACAGATTTTTTACCAGAAGAGGTAAATCCAGTTAGTGTGACTTATGAAACTTGGGAATATGATGCAAATATACTAAAAAAACAAGAAAAAACATTGGATATTACAAATATTTTGGAAGATCAAGATGGAAATAGATTGCCAAATGTAGATATTGTATGTTATATTCCATCTAATGAAACAGTTAATATTAAGATTATTGCTACAGCAGGATATGTATTTGAAGATACAAAAATAGAAAATAAAGCAACAATTATTGCAACAGAAACAACAAATCAGGCAAAAGAAGGAGAAGAGGGAGAGATTAATGAACATATAATCTTAAATAAAACTTCTAACACTATTACACATACAATTCTTTCAGAAATAAACACTGATCCAGATAAACCTGAAGATCCAAATGAACCAACAGATCCAGATGATCCTGAAAATCCAGATAATCCTGAAGATCCAGGAAATCCAAGTGATCCATCTGAAAAAACATATTATATTTCAGGGCTAGCTTGGATAGATAATAATGAGGATGGAGCAAGGCAATCAACAGAAGAAGTATTTAGTGGTATAACGGTTATGTTGCTAGATATGCAAAATGCAAATACGATAATAGCGCAAACAGAAACAGACAGAAACGGTACATATATTTTTACAAATTTGAAATCAGGAAATTACATTGTAGCAGTTAGATATGATACAAATAATTATAAATTAACAGAATATAGAAAGAATGGTGTATCAAGTAATTTAAATAGTGATGTTTCTAGTCAAGAAATGACAATTGGTGGAGAAAAAGCATTAGTAGGTGCAACAGATATATTAACAGTACAAAATAATATTGCTAATGTAGATATAGGATTAATTGAAAACAAAGTGTATGATTTAAGCTTGAATAAATCCATTTCAAAGGTAACAGTGCAAACAAATCAAAAAATGTCTACTTATGGATATGATAATGCAAAATTAGCTAAAATAGACATTAGGGCAAAAGAAATAGAAGGAGCAAAAGTTACAGTTGAATATAAAATTATTGTAACCAATGAAGGAGAAGTAAGTGCAAATGTAGGTAGTGTAGTAGATTATTTACCAGACGGTTTTGTACTTACGGAAAATGTTACACAAAATTGGATGAAACAAACAGATAATACATATATGAATGCAAGTATAGGAAATCAAAAAATTCAACCAGGTCAAAGCATAACATTAACATTAACAGCAACCAAAACAATGACAGCAGATAATACAGGAATTTTTATTAATAAAGCAGAAATACAAGAAGCAAGTTCTACAAGCGAAAGAACAGATATTGATTCAACACCAGGAAATAACGTAGAAACAGAAGATGATTTTTCAAAAGCAGAAATTATTATATCTGTTGGTACAGGTATAGGAGTATATATTTCAATTGGTACAATATTAGCAATATTAGTGATTATTGGTATGATTATTGGAATAAAGAAAGGAAAAATTAATATTAAGAAATTTCCTAGAATAGCTAAATTAAGTATTTTTGTGATGTTGTTTGTAGCAATGATATGTGTGCAAGGAACGAAGTCTATGGCAATAACCGGAACCTATGTTCCAAGTAGTACTACATTTTCATTTAATGGAGGAACACATGGAACGTCATTTAGTGGAGGACCTTTTGGATGGGGAAGTTGTATGAATATAGGTACACCTAACCAAGATATGGATCCACCATATTATAAGACATATACTTTACAATCTGAAACATATGAAGTAATTTCAGAAACAGTTACTTCAACAGGAACGATTAGTCTATCAAAAGGTGATAGTAATGTTACAATGACAAAATTAGATGATAATTATTATATATTAGGACCATTTATTATTAATTGTAACAATTCAAATGGGTATACTTTTGAGGTAAAAGATAGAAATGGAAATGTAGTAAGTGGTGTCAGTACATGTAATAGTAGCGGTACTGGTATAACAGTAGCAGGAAATGCAACATTCTATTTGAAAGTACCAGCAAGTGCTTGTGACATAGGAATTTCTTTAGTAAAAGCAACAAATACAGCAACAGTAAGTGAAACAATAAAACAAACAATAAGCATTGAAGCAGAATATTCGCCTTCAGTATTAACAAATACACAATGGGTTTCTACTTCAGGAACTAAAGAAATAGAGACTCCATCAACAACAACTGCAACAAAACAAGTGGAATGGAAAGATTTTAATGGCGCATTAGAAATTATTAAACAAGATGCAGATGATGCCAATATAAAATTATCAGGTGTTGAGGTACGAGTACAAAATGAAGCAACAGGATATGATAAAACATTTACAACTGATGAAAATGGAAAAATTCATATTGATAATTTGTCTGTTGGAACCTATAAAATCATAGAGCTTTCAAATAATAACTATGGATATGTAGAGGTTGAAGAAGGCGAGACAACTATATATTCTGGAATGGTAAAAGAATATATATTAACAAATACAAAAAATACAGGTAACTTAAGAATTGAAAAGAAAGATGCAGATAATGATACTAAAATACAAGGTGTAAGCTTTAGATTAAGAAAAAATATATCTGCTGAAGACCAAGAAGCACTAGCTGACTTTGTTGATGGAAAAGGTGATGTAAATAGTAATGGATACCTAGAAGAAGAAGATTTGGATATGGTATTAAGATATGTTACTGGAAAAGCAGATCTTACGGCAGAACAACAAAATGCAGCAGATGTCAATGGAGATGGACAAGTTAATATAGTAGATATGCGTCTACTATTGAGAAAAATACAAAGTTCAGGATATGTTGTTGGAATGCAAAAGGATACATCAGGCAACTTAACAGCAATTGAAACTGCAACAGGAACGGTACATTTTGATGATATGACAACAACGAATAATCCAGAAGAAGCAACCATATTTGTAACAGATGAAGAAGGATTAGCACAAATATATAATATATTAATTGGTCGTTATGAAGTAGAAGAGATATCAGTAGGAGATAATTTTGGTTATGATGTAGATCCAAACTTTATTTCATGGGAAGTAACAAATAGTGATGGAACAACAACAACTGTAGATTTATCAACATCTGCTACAATTGAAGTAGTAAGACAAAAATCTACAGATACTACTGAATCAGCTGCACAACAAGGAACAGAAAGTACAAGCAATATAACAGATAAAAACAGAAGAAAATATATTAAAATCAGAGGATTTGCTTGGGAAGAAAGAACAGATGGTAAAAATAGTACAAAAGACTACACATGGAATGATGGAACAGAAGATAAAAGATTAGCCAATGTACCAGTTAAATTAATAGATAAAGATGGTAATTTAATGGATGAAGCAATTACAGATGCAAATGGAGAATATGTATTTGGTAATTATGATGAAAATTCAAATGCCATAAAACTAGAAATAGATAAATTAGTAGGAGCATATATTGAATTTGAATATAATGGTATGAGTTATCAATCAATAGCAGTCAATCCAGAATTTAATCCAAGTACAGAAACAACTTCAAATGGAAATACAATTACAAAATATAGTGGTAGCAGAAATACAGCAACAGATGAAGCATTGAGAAATGAATTTAATAATAATTATGCAACCATTCAAGGAAGCGAAGAAAAGGATACACAAGAAACCAAATATAATGATACATTCAATACCAATGGAGAGAAAACACATAGCATTCGATACAATTATGATGCAAAAAATCATGAGAGTCATGTAATCTATGGAGACAAAGTAAAAAAAGGATATGATGGACAAAAATATCCAATCTCTTATGTAGACGAACAATATACATTACAAGCTGTTACAGCAAAAGATAAAACAAATACATATGCACTTTGTACTGGATTAACACCAGAGAACATTAGACAAAATGCAGTAGTAGAAATTGGTGGATTAAACTTAGGTGTAGAAGAAAGACAAATGCCAGACTTATTCATATTACAAGATATGCAAGATGTACAAATCACTTTTAATGATTATACACATACATATCATTATGCACAAAGATTTGAAGATCCTAAGAATTATATTGGAGAAAATGTAGTTAATAAAGATAATACACTTAATGTAGCTGTAAGATTTGCTAACAAATATATAGATAATTCATATTCAAGAGAAGTATATTCAGCAGACATTGTGTATAACAAACAAGAAGGAAATGAAGGAAAATTAAAAGTATTTGTAACTTACAAACTACAATTAACAAATGAATCATCAAGTTTATTTACGAACTTAAAAACATTAACCAATTACTATGATGCAAGATATGAAAATGTGATTGTTAGAGATGAAGATGGAAATATTATAGAATCTCAAGTAGATGATAGTTATAACCAAAATGGTTTGAAAAAGGTAAATATACAAGCAAATTATTTAATTGAAGATAGTGAGATGAGAGAAATGACGATTACATATCAATTAAATAATGATGCCATAAATTCTATCTTAAATCAAGAACTTACATTAGATTCTATAACAGAAGTATCATCATATTCTACATATAGTGATAGTAATTACTCAGTACCTTATGCAGGAATTGATGTAGACTCTGCACCAGATACAGTTGAACCTGAAATTGTCGATGGTAAAGTTAATATAACAGATACAATTGAAGATGATACAGATAAAGCACCATCATTAATTCTTAGCGTAAAAGAGGGAAGAATCATCCAAGGTACTGTATGGGAAGATAGTGCTATAGCAGAGGAACTAGAAAAAACAGGATTTAATAAGCAGAGAATAGGTAATGGTATCTATGAGAGTACAGAAAATGTTGTTAATGATGTTAAGGTAGCATTAATGACTGTTACAGAATCAGGAGATTATGAGCTGGCCGAACTACATCAATGGAATCCAAATACATTAGAAGAAAGTACCGTAATGGCTGAGACAAAAACAAATGGACAGGGAACTTATGAATTCTCAGGAGTCATACCATCAAATTATGTCATAAGATATACATATGGAGATAATAGTGTGATTGTAGATCCAAATGGTAATACTGTTAAAAATGTAGATATAGATAATTATAAATCTACGATTTATAGAGGAGGAAATAAAGAGGCTGCTGACGCTATGACAGATTACTGGTATAGAGGAGAAACAAGTAATGTTGAAGGTGTACAAAGACTATCAGATGCAAAAGATACATTAGGAATTATGTCAGATGGAAGAATCATAGATAATATCATACAAAATAGAAATGCAGAAGAAGATATTAATTATGCAACAGCAGTAACAAGTGGAGGATTGACAGAAATTAGTGCTGATACAAGAATGTTTGATATTAAATTAGATTATGATATTAACTTAGACAATTTCAGCACATATGCTGATAGTGTAAATGGACAACTTAAATTTATATTTGATAATATCGATTTTGGTATTATAGAAAGACCTAGACAATCTCTAATTGTTGATAAACAAGTAGCTAATATACAAATTGTTTTACCTAATGGTAATGACTTGATAAATGGAGACCCAAGAAGTCAAAATCTATCAGGTGTTAGGGTATTAGATGATGATGTGTATATTGAAATTGATAACGAGATTATACAAGGTTCAACATTAAGAATAACTTATGAAATATCAGTAGACAATAGTAATTGTGAAATTGACTATAATAATGATGATTACTATATTTACGGAACAGTACCACCTGGAAATGCAGACTGGAAAATTGCAACTGTTGTAGATGTGTTTGACTACTTACCTGAAGATTTAGTATTACAATCAACAGATGGAAACAACTGGGAAAGAATTGATATAACAGAAGACATGAAAGATCAACTTCTTGCAGGTGTAATATATGATGAGGTAAAAGGTCGTCAAAATATTATACATTTAGCAAATCCAATATTTGAAGATATGGTACCTGGTTCAGAAGCTGTAGATACAAGTATGGTAGTATCAAAACAATTATCAACTTCAACAGATGATATGACATATGAAAATGATATAGAAATTGTTCAATTGAAAGGAAGAAAAACATATGACTCAATTCCTGGTAACTATAATCCAACAACAAATGAATCATATGATCCATACACAGATACATATACAGAAGATGAACTAGATGATGATGAAGTAGAAGTAACCATTACACCACCTACTGGTGAAAGTAGAGCATATTGGATTTATGGAATTATTGGAATTAGTATGCTAATCATGGTTGGTGTAGGTATTGTCATTATCAAAAAGAAAGTTTTATAAAATTCATAAATAAACAAAAATATAATCAAAAAAATCATTCCTAAATAGGGATGATTTTTTTATATTGAATTAAAGTTATGATATTGCTTTTTTTGACATTCTGTAATAAAATAAAAAACATAAAAACAAAGAAAAAGGAATATAAAAAAATATAAAACAAAAAAACAGTATATTCTGTAAAAAAGTTATTAGTAATTACTTACTAAAAAAGACAAAAACCACAAAAGACAAGTAGTAAAATATAGCGTATATATTAGGTAAAGGTGGTATGTGAATATGTTTCAAAATATAAATGAATATACAATACAGGATAGAAAAAAAGAGACAGTTAGTAAATGGTCAGAAATTATGAAACCAAATAATATGATTATGTATATCCTATCTTTTATGTTGTCACTAGTGGGCGTAGGAGGGGATTTTTCATTATTTAGTATTAGTATATTAGGTGCTTGCTTTTCATCCTCTATCCCTCTTTTAGGCGTGACAGTGGTATCTTTAATAGGAAATATGATTAAGTTTGGCGTAGGGGGAGGATTAGAGTATTTTCTAACCAGCCTTGTATTTTTTATCAGTTTATTCATTATAAAACCAAAATATAACGAAGAAGAAAGAAATGAAAAAATTAAAGTAGGTAAAAACATGTTTATTGCTGTTTTTATCATTCAAATCCTAAAAGCATTATTTTCTACATTAACATTTTATGACATATTATTAAGTATGACATATACAATTATTACGATTGCGTTTTATAAAATATTTGCCAATTCAATATCTGTTATTGAAAATTTTGGAGAAAAGAAAGCATTTTCAATTGAAGAAGTTATTGGGACAAGTCTTCTATTGTCTATAGCCGTAAGTGCTTTCTCAGATATATCTATTTTAGGATTTTCAATCAGAAATATACTTAGTATATTTATTGTATTAGTTTTAGGTTGGAAAAATGGCGTATTGGTAGGAGCTACTTCAGGTGTAACGATTGGTGTCACTCTTGGAATTATTACAGGAGGAGAACCAATTATTATAGCGGCTTATGCAATTTCTGGTATGGTAGCAGGCTTTTTAAATCGATTTGGAAGAATAGGTGTTATCGTTGGATTTTGTATAGGAAATGTGATATTAGCATATGCATCAAATGGATATACAGTAGAATTAATCTATTTTAAAGAAATCTTATTGGCATCTATTATGCTATTAGCGATACCTAAAAATATTCATATTGATATAGAAGAATTTGTAGGAAGTTCAAAATTTTTACCAATTTCTAGAGAGAGAACTTTAACGAGAGAAAAAGAAACTGTTGAAAAATTAAATAATGTATCAGAAACCATCAAAAAAATGGCAAATGTATATGCAGAAGATACCAAAAAAGAATATTCTCTTGAAGAAAAAGAAGAAAACAAGCAAATATTTATAAATGAGGTATTAAATAATTTAGAGGCATATAAAGACAATTTATTATATGAAGATATTGCAAATGTAAATGGAAAAATTATAGATGAAATATTTAATTTACTATTAGATAAACAAGAGATTGAAAGAGAAGACTTATTAAAAATTTTTGCAGATTGTAATAGTTATATTATAGGGTTTGACGACAAAGAAGTTAGTGGATATTTAGAAGAAAATATATTACAAATCTTGCGAATCTTAAATATTTCATATAAAGTAAGTAAAAATCATTTTGTTTGGAAGAGAAAACTAGAAGAAAATAAAAAAAATATGGAAACACAATTAAGAGGTGTTTCGAAAGTCATATCAGGGATTGCAAAAGATATTCAAAAAGAAGCTGATAAAGAAAATAACTATACAAAACAAGAAATTGAAATGATTGAATTATTAAAACAAAAAGAAATTCATGTAAAAGAATTAGTGGTCAATAAGAAAGATAGATATATCATTCATATATTATTAGAAGAAATAGCAGATAACCGTATTATAGAAAATATACTAACAAAAGTCTTAAAAGAAAAGATTATTTTAAATGATGAAAACTCAACAGAAACAGACTTAATATATATTTCTGATGACAAATATGTCATTGGATTTGCAACAGCAGATTCTAGTAAAAATCAAAGTGAAGTTTCAGGCGATAATTTTATAAATATCAGATTAAAAGATGGAAAATATGTTATTGCATTAAGTGATGGAATGGGAACAGGAAGAAAAGCAAATGAAAGTAGTATGCAAGCATTAGCCATGTTACAAAATTTATTAAAATCTGGATTTGATAAAGATAGTTCTATTGAATTGATTACATCTACTTTAATTAGTAAAAATGAAGAAATTTTTGCTACATTAGATATTGCTATTATAGATCTATATAAAGGAACCGTTGAATTTATAAAAAGTGGAGCATGTCCAACTTATATAAAGAAAAATAAAAAAGTACAAATTATAAAATCAAATTCACTTCCTGCAGGAATGGTCAATCAAGATAATATACAAGTATTTGATACAGATATACAAAATGAACAAATCATGTTGATGTGCACAGATGGAATCTTAGATTCCAATATAGAATATAAGAATAAAGAATTATGGATTAAATATTTATTAGAAGATATTGAAACAAAAAATACAAAAAAAATTGCAGATATTGTATTAAATGAAGCAATTGATAACAATTTTGGAAAAACAAAAGATGATATGAGTGTCATCGTATGTAAATTTATGCAAAAGGATATGTAATTAGGAGGAAAAAAATTAATGAGTAGAGGAAGAAGATATGAGGAACCAAAGTTAAATATGAAAAAAGTTTTTGCAGTCATTTTAGCAATTGTTGTGATAATTATGTCTGTATTTATTATAAGAGGAATTTTTCAAAAAGAAAGTAGTAGAGGAGAAATTTCTAGTAAAACATATTTTGCAGCATATAAAGATAACAAATGGGGTGTTATTGATGAGAATGGTGATACAGTCATTGAACCTTCTTATGAAGAAATGATTATTGTTCCAGACAATAAAACAGATATCTTTCTTTGTACATATGATGTAAATTATGACACAGGAGAATATTCAAGCAAAGCTTTAAATAGTAAAAATCAAGAGATTTTTACAGATTATACAAAAATTGAATCGATTAGTAATTATGATGAAAATAACAACCTATGGTATGAAGACAATGTATTAAAAGTTCAAAAAGATGGAAAATGGGGAACGATTAATTTTGAAGGAGATGCTGTATTAAATACAGAGTATGATAGTATAGAGGCAATTCCAGGTGTAGAAAATGCATTATTAATTGAAAAAGATGGAAAATATGGTGTAGCAGATGATGAAGGAAGAATCATTTTAGATACCAATTATACAGAAATTACAAATTTAGGAGAGACGAATAGAGATGGATATATTGTAAAAGATGACACAGGATTATATGGAATAGTAGATTCTTCTAAGAAGGTAATTTTACAAAATCAATACCAAGAAATTGAAAAAGTATATGGAAATGATTTATATGTAGTAACACAAGATGGAAGTCAAAAAGTGATTAATAGTAATGGAGAAGATGTTTTAACACAAGGATTTGAACAAGTATCAGCCATCTTAAAAACAAAAGATCAAGGTGTTATTTATATTTCCAATGGAAAATATGGAGTTATGAACTTAGCAGGAGAAGTTTTGATAGAGGCACAATATGATAATCTAGTAGAGGCAAAAGCGAATATCTTTATTGCAACTAAAGGGGAAACACAAGGAATTGTTGATATTGATAATAATGAAAAAGTACCATTTAATTATCAATCTATTACATATAACGAAACAGGAGATATTTATATTGCAGAAGATCAAAACTTTAATAGTAATATCTTAAATAGTAATTTTGATGTGCAACAAACAGGAATATTGATTGAAATTAATACAACTGCAGGCTATTTTGAATTAAGACAAGATGACGAATATAAATATTATAACTTTAAATTTGAAGAAAGAGATAAGACAGAAATTTTAAGTAGTAATACATTGTATTTAGATAAAAAAGATAATCTATATGGATATGTAGACAAAGACGGAAATGTTGTGGTAGAATATATGTATGATGATGCAACAGAACAAAATGAATATGGATTTGCAGCAGTAAAAAAAGATGGAAAATGGGGTGCAATTAACAATAAAGGAGAGGTTGTACAAGAACCTACATACAATCTAGATGATTATTTAGTTATTGATTTTATTGGAAAATGGCATCTAGGAAAAGATTTAAACATGAATTATTATAATCAAGAGTAATTATTTGCTCCAAAATATATATCAACCAATGTAAAAAGAAATCTATTTTAATAAAAAGGTGATAAAGATGGAACTAAAGATAAACTACCAATACACATATTTTATACATCCTTTTGTTGTAAAACAAAAGAAATATCAAAAATATATTTTACGATTATTAAAAGATGAGAATTGTAAATTAAAAAGATTTGAAAAAGAAAAGGACTTAAGATTGTACAAGCATTTTACACCAAAAATGAGAGAATTTCTTTTCTCAAGTTTTAGTTTTACAAATGCGAAATATACCAAATTTAAAGAAATGCCAATAGAGACACAAGCAGCAGTGCTTTCAAAATATCCTTGCAGTATATTTGAATATACAATAAAAAATGATATTCAAGGAAAGGCAGGAGATGGAAAAGGTATCTTCTTTAAAATACGCAAAATAGAAATTATCTGTTTTCAAACAGGAATCTGCTTCTTGTGTATGAAAACAAATATAGAAGATAATCCAACTTTTTCAGATGTCTTGAATTTTAATTACAAATTTAGAGATATCAAACAAGACAATAGAACCTTAAATAATTATGATAAAATTAATATACAAACAGATACTTTTGCAAGTATAGATAAGCTTACAGATTTTATAAAGGGAATTACAGGTTCTAATGTAGAGGCAATAAAATTAGATATTGATACAGAACGATTTTTAACATATTCTTATGTGTGTATAGACCAGTCAGCATGGAATGTGGATAATCCATTTGAAAACATAGAAAATAACTTTATCAAATTTGTTAGATTTTTATCTGCTGATAATTCAGCTAGTTTAAGAGAAGATGATATGTTGTCGTTATCAAAATGGAAATATACAAAAATGGGAATCACAAAATATGGTGTAACATTGTTTTCATCATCAACAGATATCAATAATTATACAATTTTACCAAATGAATTTGAACAACAATATTTATATGCATATATATTTGAATTGTACAAAAAAATTTATTTGAAAAAATTAAGTTTGGAATTTAAACATCCAACCAAAATGAAAAGTGTAAGAAAAGAATTTATAGCATTTACGAAAAATATATGGATTCAAGAAGTAACAGAAGATGAAATAGGAACCATGTTTGACCACAAAGTAAAAGAAATATTAGGATTAGAACAATTATATCATGAAGTAAAAAATGAATATGATGTATTATACAAAGAACTCAATATCGAGAAAAATAAAAATATAACAATAGCGATTTCTATTATATTAATTGCTTCATTAGTGTTTAATATACTAAATTTTGTGCTATTAGCAGAACATTAGAATATTATATTGATAAACGAATGAAAACGAAAGGGAAGAAATATCTTCCCGATTTTAATTTAAGAGATAAAAAGAAAAGGAATTTATCATATGAAAATAAGTTGTGGAACAGATATTATAGAAATTAAACGAATAAGAGAAAGTATAGAAGACTTAGGAACAAAATTTTTAGAACGTGTTTATACAGAAAAAGAAATTAAATATTGTGAAAGTAAAAACAGTCAAAAATACCAACATTATGCAGCTAGATTTGCTGCAAAAGAGGCAGTATTTAAGGCAATTTCACGTAAATTAAACAACAAATATGATATTGGTTGGAAAAATATAGAAGTTGTAAATGATGAAAATGGAAGACCACATACAAGTCTACTAGATATAGAAATACAAGAAATAGAAGAAATGGATATTAGTATTTCACATTGTAAAGAATATGCAACAGCAAATGTAATAGTGGTTTGGAAATAATATTTTAGACAATTGAAATATTTCTGCTTGGCCATTTTTTAATGCTATGTTAATTATAAAAAAACAAATGTTATCAAAATTTTATTCATTACTTGGTTAGCATTGCAGAATAAAGGAGGTAAAAATAAAATGGAGTTTTTTGATAGTCATTGTCATTTAGATGATGAAAGATTTGATGAAGATAGAGAAAAAATAATTGCAGAAATAAAAAAAGCAGATATTACCAAGTTTATATCAGCAGGATATAGTGTGGAATCTTCTATAAAAGGTGTTGCATTATCTAAAGTATATGACTATATATATACTACTTGTGGAATTTCTCCAAATGATATTCCACAAAATGAAGAAAAGTTGTGGAAAGATATAGAAAAAATAAGAGCTTTAGTGAAAGACAATATAAAAGATAAAAAAATTATAGCTATTGGAGAAATTGGATTAGATTATTATTGGGAAAAAGATTTGGAAAGAAGAAAGTTACAAAAACAAGCATTTATAAAGCAAATAGAAATAGCAAATACTTTTAATTTGCCAATTGTGATTCATACAAGAGAAGCGGTTATGGATACTCTTGAAGTTTTGAAGGATAATACTGTAGAAAGAAAAGGAGTATTTCATTGCTGTCCATTAAATAGAGAACTGGTAAAAGAAGCTTTAAAACTGGGATTCTATATATCATTTGCAGGACCAGTTACGTTTAAAAATTCTAAGAATGCAAATGAAATTATAGAAATGGTACCAGAGGATAAAATGTTAATAGAAACAGATAGCCCTTATTTGGCACCAGAACCAGTAAGGGGAACAAGAAATGATCCAAGAAATGTAAAATATATTGCACAAAAGATAGCTGATGTCAAAGGAAAAACAATAGAAGAAATTGCAAAAACAACATATACAAATGTGGAAAAAATTTTTAATATATAATAAATACACCATAAATATTGATTGTTACAAGATATTTATGGTGTATTATAATTTTTAGTATTTTAAATTTTTTAAAGATTCAATTCTATCAGCTGTGCTAGGATGTGTAGACCATATATTTGTACTTCTTTTTTTAGCATTCTTAGCATTTTTCTTAAATGGATTAATAATATACATATTGGCAGTTGCATTATTCGCAGTTTCTAACTGATTTGGATCATTTTCTAATTTTTCTAAAGCAGAAATTAGACCATCTGGATTACGTGTAAATTCGACTGCGGTACTATCTGCTAAAAACTCTCTTTTTCTAGATAAAGCAAGTTGCATCAAAGAACCAAAGATAGGGGCTAGAATTAAGAAAATTAATCCGATTAACATGAGTATACCATTTGCCTTACTATCACTGTCTCTGTCTTTCATACCACCCCAGAATAGTGTACGAGAAAATAAATCAGACAACATAACAATAAAGCCTACCATAACAGAAACAACACAACTTAAGCGTATATCATAATTTTTAATATGACTCATCTCATGAGCAATAACGCCTTCTAATTCATAATAATCTAATTTTTCTAGAAGACCAGTAGTAACACAAATAACAGCATTTTGTGGGTTTCTTCCAGTTGCAAAAGCATTTGGCTGAGCATCATCAACGACATAAAGTTTAGGTTTATTAGGAAGACCTGCTGTTACCATTAAGGCATCTAAAATGTTAACTAATTTTTGATCTTCCTCTTTAGTAGCGGGTCTTGCCTTATTTAGAGATAATACGATTTTATCACTATAATAATAAGAAGCCCAAGCAGAACCAATAGAAAAGATTAATGCTATTACAATAGACATTGTTCCTAATCGTAAAGCATGACAAATATAGTAAACAATTAAAGTTATTACTAATATAAAGATACCTACGATAATTCCAGATTCAAATTTATTTTTTTTACTAGTTTCAAACATAATTTTCACCTTCTAATAAATAAAGAAGGGAAAAGGTAATCCCCCAATCCCTTCTTATATTGTTTATATTATTTTCCGAAATCTACTTTCACATTTTTTCTTGCTTCTTCACTTTCTGCTTCGAATAAATCACGAGCTTTAAAATGAAACATTCCTGCAATAATGTTAGATGGGAAAACTTCTAATTTTGTATTATACATTGTTACAGTATCGTTATAGAATTGTCTAGAAAAAGAAATCTTATTTTCTGTATTTCTAAGTTCTTCTGATAACTCTGAGAAATTTTGATTTGCTTTTAATTCTGGATAACTTTCAGATACTGCCATAATGGTTTTTAAAGCATTAGATAATTGATTATCTAATGATGCTTTTTCAGCGACACTTTCTGTATTAGCCCATGAAGTTCTAAGTTCTGCGATTTTTTCAAAAGTTTCAGATTCATGAGTCATATAGCCTTTAACTGTTTCAACGAAGTTAGGGATTAAGTCGAATCTTCTTTGTAATTGTACATCTATTTGGCTCCATGCATTATCAACTTTTATTCTTGCTTGAACTAAACCATTATACATAGCGATTACAGCTATAACAACAATAACTACAACTGCTAATATAATCCAACCAATCATTTATAAAAATCCTCCTTAATAAATATTATATACAAAACTATCATAGCATATTAATTTATTTTATACAATATGAATGTGAAGAAATCATGAAAAAATACTGAATTTTGTATTTTATAAAAAAATTAAAAAAATTTTAAATAAAAGGAATATTTTTTAAAAATTCTCATATAGTATAGTATGGACAAAAATTGGACAAATATAAAGGTTTTTAGAACAAAAATTATGTAAATAAAGCAAAAAACGATAAAAGAAAAAACTAGGGACACAATGATTTCAACGGAAAAACACACCAAAATTTGACTTTTAATGAAAAAAATAGTATAATAGTATTGTGTTGCCAAAAGGAGGTAATTTAATCTTATGAAAAGAGAAGAAAAGGCTTCAATTTCTATAATGAAGATTATCTGTGTAAGTATCATTTTAATATTGATATCAGGAATTAGTGTTATGGCAGTAAGCACAGAACTAAAAGATATAACAATTGTATTGCAAAACGGATATGAAATGACAACTGTTACATCTAAAAGTAAAGTGTCAGATATATTAAGTGAAAATAATATTATTTTAAATGAAGATCAAAAGACAATACCGGATTTAGATAGTGAAATTGCATCAGGAGATACAATCAAAATAACAGATAAATCCTATAATGAGGTACAAATTGCTAAAATTTCAGAAGAAGGTATTGAAACTTCATTAGATCAATTATTAGAAAGTTATGCACCAATCACAGAGAAAATAGTTGTAGAACAAGTCGTTATACCTTATGAAACAATCACAAAAAATACAACAGGAACATCTACAGATACAACAAATAAAGTTGTACAAGAAGGAAAAGATGGATTAAAAGAAGTAACATATAAAGTAAAATATCAAAATGATGTAGAAATTGAAAAGTCAGTTATATCAGAAGTAGTTGTACAAGAACCAGTAAATAAAATTGTTCAAGTACAAAAAAAGGTAACTTCAAGAAGTTCAACATTGCCAAGAACATCAGGCACTTCAACAACAGGGGGAACTGTATATAAAATAACAGCATATTGCCCATGTGCAAAATGTTGTGGTAAAACAAATGGAAGAACAGCATCTGGAACAACAGCAACAGCTGGAAGAACAGTTGCAGCATCTAGTAAGTTTGCATTTGGAACAAAATTAAATATTGGTGGACACATATATACAGTTGAAGACAGAGGTGGAGCAATTAATGGAAACAAAATTGATATATTTGTTAATACACATGCAGAAGCTCTACAATGGGGTGTAAGATACTTAAGTGTAAGTGTTGTAAACTAGAGAAATATATAGTATAATATACTAGAGTTTGTAAGACTCTAGTATATTTTTTTGAATATACATGTGTTTGAATAATAAATAAGGAGAAAATATATGAAATTAATATCTTGGAATGTAAATGGTATACGTGCTTGCCTAAATAAAGGATTTAGTGAATTTTTTAATAAGGTAAATGCAGATATATTTTGTATACAAGAAACAAAATGTCAACCAGAACAAATCGAATTGAATTTTGATGGGTATACAGCATACTGGAATAGTGCTGAAAGGAAGGGATATTCTGGAACAGCTATTTTTACTAAAAAGGAACCAATTAATGTTACATATGGCATTGGAATCGAAGAACATGACAAAGAAGGAAGAGTGATTACTTTAGAATTTGAAAATTTTTATATGGTGAATATTTATACACCAAATGCCAAAAGAGGATTAGAAAGATTAGATTATAGACAAATATGGGAAGATGAAATCAGAAAATACTTGTCAAAATTAAATGAAACAAAACCAGTGATTATGTGTGGAGATTTAAATGTAGCTCATGAAGAAATTGACTTAAAAAATCCAAAATCGAATAGAGGAAATGCAGGATTTACAGATGAGGAAAGAGCAAAAATGACGGAATTATTGAATGCAGGATTTGTAGATTCCTTTAGATACTTATACCCAGATAAAACAGACAGTTATAGTTGGTGGTCATATATGGGGAAAGCAAGAGAAAAAAATGTAGGATGGAGAATTGACTATTTTATTGTATCACAAGATATAAAAGATAAGATAAAAGAAGCAACGATTTATCCAGAAGTGATGGGAAGTGACCATTGCCCAGTAGGATTAATGATAGAGTGATTTTGTTTGAATAGTATTTTTTTCTTTATAATATGTTAGTTATATTTGAAATAGATAAAGAGTTTAATAAAAAGGATGATTTAAAAATTCGTATTAAGGGAGGAATCTTATGAATGAAATTAAACATAATTGGAGAAAATGGCTATATTGGTTTGCTTTAGGAGTAGTATTAATATGTATCTATAAAATTTTGGATAATTATGATAGCGTGATGGGAAGTTTAAATACGTTTTTTGGTGTCATTAGTCCATTTCTAATAGGTATATTTTTGGCATATATATTGTATATGCCATCTAGAAAATTTGAAGAATTATATGGAAAGATAAAGATAAAATGTATATCTAAAAGAGCAAGAGGACTAGGCGTTATTACAGTTTATATTATCATTATAGTAGCCATTAGCATATTGTGTGCAGTTATCTTACCAATTGTTTTTGAAAGTATAACAGATTTTATTAGCAGTATACCACACTATATTGAAGAAGCTATTCAGGCTTACAATCATTTACCACAAGACTCTATATTCAAAAGCCAAATTGTGCAAGACGAAATACATAATTTGCAAAATATTGATATAAAACAATATTTAGATGTTAGTGCGATATTTGGATATCTTGTTAATGCAATTGGAGCCATCTTTAGCATAGTAGACATTTTTATAGCGATAATCGTATCTGTATATATATTAGTTGATAGAAGAAAAATATTAACATTTTTTAAAAGATTAGCAGGTGCAATATTTAAAGAAAGAACTTACAAAAATTTAGATAAATATTTTAATAATTCTAATGAAATTTTCTTTAAATTTGTGGCCAGTCAATTTTTAGATGCTATTGTTGTAGGAATATTGGTATCGATTGCATTAACAATTATGGGAGTTAGATATGCACCATTACTAGGATTTTTCATTGGATTGTTTAACATGATACCATATGTAGGTGCTATTATTGCAACAGTCATTTCAGCACTGATTACCTTAATAACAGGAGGACTATCACAAACAATTTGGATGTTAATCGTGGTAATTATTTTACAACAAATAGATGCCAATATTATCAACCCAAGAATTGTAGGAAAATCATTAAAGATTAGTCCATTATTAGTATTATTTGCAGTAACATTTGGAGGTGCTTATTTTGGAATATTAGGAATGTTCTTAGCAGTACCAGTCATTGCAGTTATTAAAATATTATTAGATGATTTTATCAATTATAGAGAAACAAAAAAGAAACGATAGGAACGATTTGACACGTCCCTATCGTTTCACTTTTTCTATGAAGTTTATGTAAAAGTATAATCTGGATAATTGCTACGGTTAAATTTTAATAGTTTTTCTGGAGTAACTGTATTGTATGAATATGAATACGTATATGTTACTTCTTTTTCTAAATTATCCATAGTTGAGCCTTTAAACATTTCATATTTTAAAATTTGATTTTCTTTTAAATCAATATAGTATGTATCTCTAGTAATAAGATCATAATATTCTTCTGTATGACTTATTTTTATACATTCTTTGCCTTCTATATTTTCTTTTCCACTATATTGGTAATTTGAATCATCGGTTACCCATAATAAATTTTGCGTTGGAAGTAATCCATTCAAACTATTTTTATTTGCATTTAAAATTTGTATAATGGTTTTATCTTGATGATTAACAAGTACTACTTCAGAGGTTTCAAAATCATAAAAATATTCCTGTAAAACTTCAGATGATTGATTTTTTAAAACAATGTAACGATTATTATTTTCTATAAATGTTTCCATATAGCGAATGGTTCCTTTTTCATTTATTTCAGATACTATATATACATTTTCCATATTTTTTTCATTTGAAATTAATTGTTCTTTAATATTTTCTAATGAATATGTTTCTTTCAGGTAAATATATATACCTATACCTAAAAATAAGATAATTAATATGATAAGTAACACTATAAGAAGGTTTTTTGTTCTTTTTTTCATTTTTTCATCTCCTTTTTTATTATTTTACTTTATTTTACTTTATTATTTATAATTTTGCTATTATAAAGACAAAAACTTACATTTTTCTTACAAAAGTAGGGCGTTTTTTTCTTGACTTTGTTTTAGTTATAACTTAAAATGTGTAGGATTTGGTTATATTAAATAAGCCCAAGGACATATTGGGGTGACGAGAAAGAATGGTGTAGGCAGAAAGGATGGATTTTATGAAAAAAGTAGTTAGTTTAATTTTAGGTATTGTAATGCTTATGTCATTCACTACGGTAAGTTTTGCGGCAGAAACAAAAAATGAAGCAGAAACAGGTTTAATCAGCCAGTCTGATGAGATTACAGCACGGCTTACACGGCACAAAATAAATGGAGTAGGTACTCAGACAGGAGGAAACCTGACATATACATCTACAATCACAAGAACCTGTTCAGTTATTAAAGCGTCTGGTGTGTTAGCAGGTAGTAATACAGGTGGAAATCTGATGACAGTTCAAGTGTGGTCATCCGGTAATATCCTTGTTGCAGGAGGACAAATTCGGCTTGATGGCGGTGAATATACCTTGAGTAAGATCATTCCTGGAAATTATGAAGCTGGTACATACACTATTAAGGTACAGCCCAGCTTTGTTGGAGGGTATGATGTATCTACTTCTTTTTATTACTAATTAAATACTAGCCAAATCATGAATCATAGTTATTAGTTATTTTCCATTCTTTCTCGTCGATCAAAAAAAAGAGGGACTTATTTTTTTAGTCCCTCGATTTCTTTGTTTTATCCTCTTTGTAACAAATATTGTATACCGCCATTAGCAATAGCAGTTAAAGTAAGTACAATTAAACCTGCTGCAAATACCCCAGCTACAATTGGTGGAATGGCTTTTTTTGGTGGTAAATCTAAAAAGTTTGCAATTAAGGAACCCACCCATGCACCTGTTCCTGGTAATGGAATAGCAACAAAGATAAATAAACCTAAAGCAGCGAAATTTTGCAATCTTTCACTTTCCTCTATTTTTCTGGTAGCTCTTTCAGAAGCCCAATCAATAACAATTTTAAAAGGTTTCCATCTACCGAAAAAATCAAATAAAGGTCTAATATATTTAACAATAAAATAAACAGGTATAATATTTCCTATAAAACTGCATAAAAAAGATTCTATATAATTTAAATGAAATGTAAATACCCCTACTGGTATAGCACCTCTTAATTCAATAATGGGTATCATACCAACAAATGCGGTTAATAAATATTTTACGATTAATGGTAATCCTGCCATAATTCCTCCTTCGTAATTTTAAAATCTTTTTGTATTGTACTATAAAATGTAAAAATTGTCTATATTTGTCATAAAATAAATAAAAAAATTCTCATAAAGTGAATTGAAAAAGTAAATTCTATTCAAATAAAAGTAAATAGAATTTAATTGTATTTTAATAATTATTGTAAGATTAAAAGAAAGTTGTATAATAGTAAGTATAGGTGCTTCTTGAGAAAGAAGGTATTTTATGAATT
>CASEIX010000014.1 GCA_949288095.1 uncultured Eubacteriales bacterium | reverse complement strand
GCTATGTGGACAAATCGTGGACAAATTGTCATCTGTGGACAAATTTATCATTTTTTCTATTTTTAACAATTCCTTATTTTATAAGGGTTTGCGAGGTTATTTACCACAACAGTTTTTATACTTTTTTCCACTTCCACATGGACATGGGTCATTTCTTCCAACCTTTGGTCCATCATTTCTAATAGTTCTATCAACATCTGTTCCAATTTTTGAACCACCATCAACACTATGAATCGCTTCTAATGCTGCACCTGTAATTTTTACAGTTTCTTGTCTTTTTGCTTCACCTTGCTGACGAATATTCATTAAGATTTTAGTTACATCTACTTTAATGTCTGAAATCATTTCATCAAACATATCCATACCTTCGATTCTGTATTTAACAACAGGATCTTGTTGTCCATAAGCACGAAGTCCAATACCATTTTTTAATTCATCCATGCTGTCGATATGGTTCATCCATTTTTCGTCTACTACTTTAAGCATAACAACTCTTTCAAGTTCTCTCATTTCTTCAGAACCAATTTCAGTTTCTTTTTCTACATATTTTGTATCTGCTTGTTTAATAAGTTCTTCAGTAATCTTTTCAGGTTCTGAAACATGTTCTTTAATATATGCTAACATATCAATTCCATAAGTATTTAAAATATCTTGATGTAATGCTTCTACATTTACTTCATTGTTTTCTGGCTCTACATACATATGAACTGTAGCTTCAGCAACAGAATTAATCATTTCTATAATATTATCATGAATATTTTCACCATTTAGTACTTCACGTCTTTGAGCATAAATAATTTCTCTTTGTGCATTCATAACATCATCATATTTTAATACATTTTTACGAATGGTAAAGTTTCTTCCTTCTACTTTCTTTTGGGCATTTTCAACTGCTCTAGATATAATTTTAGAATCAATTGGCATATCTTCATCTGCACCTAATGAATTATATACTTTTGTGATAACATCTCCACCAAAAATTTTCATTAAATCATCATCTAAAGCAATATAGAATTTAGATTCACCAATATCTCCTTGACGTCCAGAACGTCCTCTTAACTGGTTATCAATTCTTCTTGATTCATGTCTTTCTGTTCCAATAATTTTTAATCCACCAGCATCAATTACTTTTTGTTTTTCTTCTTTAATTTGTTCTTCATATTTATCTACTAATTCTTTGAATTGTTTTCTAGCATTTAAAATATCTTCATTATCTGTTTCGTAATAGGTATTTGCTTCCTCTATTAGCTCATGTGGGACTTTCTTTCTTCTCATTTCTTCTTTTGCTAAAAATTCGCTGTTTCCACCTAAGATAATATCAGTACCACGTCCTGCCATGTTTGTTGCAATGGTTACTGCTCCAAATTTACCAGCTTGTGCAACAATTTCTGCTTCTTTTTCATGGTATTTCGCATTTAATACTTCATGTTTGATTCCTTCTTGTTTTAATAATTTACTTAATTTTTCAGATTTTTCGATAGATACTGTACCTACTAAAACTGGTTGACCTTTTTCATGACTTTCTTTGATACTTCTTACAATTGCTCTGAATTTTGCATTTTCATTTTTGTAAATAACATCATTTTCGTCTTTACGAATCATTGGTTTGTTTGTTGGTATTTCGACAACATCTAAGTTGTAAATTTCTTCGAATTCTGCTTCTTCTGTCATGGCTGTACCAGTCATACCAGATAATTTGTCATACATTCTAAAATAATTTTGGAATGTGATAGTTGCTAATGTTTTTGATTCATCTGCAATTTTTACATGTTCTTTTGCTTCAATTGCTTGATGTAATCCATTATTGTATCTTCTGCCATACATGATACGACCTGTAAATTCATCAACAATTAATACTTCTCCATCTTTTACGATATAGTCAATATCTTTTTTCATAACCCCATGTGCTCTTAAAGCTTGATTAACATGATGTACTAATGTTGAGTTTTCTAAGTCATTGAAGTTTTCTAATCCAAATGCTTCTTCTGCTTTTTTGATACCTTTTTGTGTCAATGATGCAGATTTTGCTTTTAAGTCTACGATATAATCATATTTTTCATTGTCTTCTGCTTGTTCATAATCTTTTACATCTTCTTCTACGATTACTTTTGGTGTTAATCTTCTAACAAAGTTATCTGCTTTTTTATATAAATCAGATGATTGATTTGCTCTACCTGAAATAATCAATGGTGTTCTAGCTTCATCAATTAAAATACTATCGATCTCATCGACAATAGCATAATGTAATCCTCTTTGTACTAATTGATCTTTATAAATAACCATATTATCTCTTAAGTAATCAAATCCAAATTCATTATTTGTACCATAAGTTACATCAGCATTGTATGCTTCTTGTTTTGCTTTAGGTTCCATTCCTGCAATAACCAATCCAACAGATAGTCCTAAAAATTTATATAGTTTTCCCATCCATTCACTATCTCTTTTTGCTAAGTAATCATTTACAGTAATAACATGAACGCCTTTTCCTTCAAGGGCATTTAGATATACAGGTAATGTAGCAACTAATGTTTTACCCTCACCTGTCTTCATTTCTGCAATTCTACCTTGGTGTAGTACAATACCACCAATTAATTGTACATCAAAGTGTCTCATACCTAACACTCTTTTAGAAGCTTCTCTTACTACCGCGTAAGCTTCTGGTAATATATCATCTAATGTTTTACCATCTGCTAATTGTTTTTTTAAATATTCTGTTTTTCCTCTTAATTCACTATCACTTAATTTTACCATTTCTTCTTCAAGTGCATTAATTTTAGCAACTAATGGCTTTACTCTTTTTACTTCCTTCTCACTATATGTTTTAAATAATCCCATTGTTAATCGGTCCTCCTAAGTTTATTTTTTTACTTTGTTACTATATCACTAAAATCTTTTTTTATCAAGTGTTTTAAAGGTATTTATTAAAAATTGCGATGATTTTGGGGACGGAGCAAAAAGTCATCATTGTGATTAAAAAATGTTTATTTAATCAAATTATTAAGAAAAATGATGACTTTTTGCTCCGTCCCCAAAATCATCGCAATTTTAGCATAATAGAAATTTTTATACATATATTTAAATAACAACGCTCATGAAAGAAAGGATTTTTTATGTTTATATATAATTTTAAAGTCAATGGTAGTAAAATATTTAAATACTTCTTCACAGGAATTGTGTTATTAATTATTGTCATCTTAATTTTTGTTAGTATTAAATTGTTTGTTGGTGCGAAAAATGATAAGATGATTTCTAGTTGTATGCCTCAAAGTGATGTTTCTGTCGTTTCTGCAAAAAACTATACGAATGTCTTGAAAGCAGTTCATGAAAATATAGATGATTATGTTGGTGTAAAAATCCAATTTACAGGATATGTATATCGAGTATTAGATTTAACAGACACGCAATTCATCTTGGCCAGAGATATGATTATTTCTTCTGATTTTCAATATGTAATTGTTGGTTTTCTTTGTGAATATGAAAATGCTCAAGATTTTGCAAATGAAACATGGGTGGAATTAACAGGTGAAATTACGAAAGGGAATTATCATGGTGATATGCCAATTGTGAAAGTTACAGAGATAAAAACAGTGGATAAACCAAATGAAGAGTATGTGTATCCTCCAGATGATACTTATATTCCTACAAGTGGTGTGTTATAGAAATACTCTTTTTATAGAGTATTTTTGTTTTATTTACAAAATTAGAATGATTCGTAGGTTTTTATTTACTTTATCGACAAATTGTGATATTATATGTATATGATTTTAATTTCGGAGGTAAATATGAAAGAAAATGAATTAATTTTAATCTTAGACTTTGGTGGACAATACAATCAATTAATTGCAAGAAGAGTTAGAGAATGTAATGTGTATTCTGAAGTTGTACCATACAATATTTCTATCGAAAAAATTAAAGAGAAAAATCCAAAAGGAATTATCTTTACAGGTGGACCTGCCAGTGTTTATGGTGAGGATTCTCCTAAATGTGCAGAAGGTATTTTTGATTTAGGTATTCCTGTTTTGGGAATTTGTTATGGTATGCAATTAATGACCTATACTTTAGGGGGAACTGTATCAAGAGCAAATACAAGAGAATATGGAACAACAAAGGTAAATATTGATAATACCTCTTCCCTATTTCAAGGATTTGAAACAACAAATGATTTCTTAATGAGCCATACAGATTTTGTATCTGAAGTACCAGATGGCTTTAAAAATATTGGCTCAACAGACCATTGCCCAAATGCTGCCATGGAAAATGCTGAGAAAAAATTATATGGTATTCAATTCCATCCAGAAGTAAATTTATCTGTTAATGGGACACAAGTGATTAAAAACTTCTTATTTAACATTTGTGGCTGTTCTGGAGATTGGCAAATTTCTTCTTTTGTAGAAGATAGCATTAAAACGTTAAAAGAGAAAATTGGAGATAAAAAAGCTTTATGTGCTTTATCTGGTGGTGTGGATTCTTCTGTTGCAGCTGTATTATTACATAAAGCAATTGGCAAAAACTTAACCTGTATCTTTGTTGACCATGGATTACTTCGTAAAAACGAAGGTGATGAAGTTGAAGAAGTGTTCAGAAATCAATTTGATATTAATTTAATTAGAGTTAATGCGAAAGATAGATTCTTAGCAAAACTTGCTGGTGTTACTGATCCAGAAAGAAAGAGAAAAATTATCGGAGAAGAATTTATTAGAGTTTTTGAAGAAGAAGCTAAAAAAATCGGAACTGTGGACTTCTTAGTACAAGGTACTATTTACCCTGACGTAATTGAAAGTGGCTTAGGAAAAAGTTCTGTTATTAAAAGTCATCACAATGTTGGTGGTCTTCCAGACTATGTAGATTTTAAAGAAATTGTAGAGCCTTTAAGAAATCTATTTAAAGATGAAGTTAGAAAAACAGGATTAGAATTAGGAATACCAGAAAACTTGGTGTTTAGACAACCCTTCCCTGGACCTGGATTAGCTATCAGAGTGATTGGAGATATTACTGAAGATAAATTAGATATCCTAAAAGAAGCAGATAGTATCTTTAGAGAAGAAATTGCAAATGCTGGACTTCATAAATCTATCAATCAATATTTTGCAGTATTAACAAACTTAAAATCTGTTGGTGTTATGGGTGATGAAAGAACTTATGATTATACCATTGCCCTACGTGCCGTAGAAACAACAGATTTTATGACCGGTGTTTGGAGCAAAATACCTTACGAAATATTAGAAAAAGTTTCTTCAAGAATTGTAAATGAGGTAAAACATGTTAACAGAGTTGTTTATGATATTACTTCAAAACCACCTGCAACCATCGAATGGGAATAAAAATATATAAGTTAGGCCTTTTTAAGTGTCTAACTTATTTTTTATCAAAAATCGTTTTAAATACACCTTGATCAATTAAATTAGCAAATATATTTTTTATGATGATTAAAGCAATTGGACCTAATAATAACCCAATAACACCTGTTATTTTAAATCCTGTATACATGGCAATTAATGTAAATATTGGATGAACACCTATATTTTTACTAACTAACTTTGGTTCTAAGAATTGTCTTACAATAGACATAATAATAAACAAAGTAACAATAGCTATTCCTAAAGATAAATCACCATTTAGTCCAGAAATAATGGCCCATGGAATCATAACTGTACCAGAACCTAAAATCGGAAGTGCATCTACGAAACCGATAAATAATGCCATTAATAAAGGATACTGAATACTAAATTTTAAAAAAGATAATACATATAACCCCACTAGAGAAATCACAAATGATACTAGGATTAATGTAGCTTCTGCTTTTAAATACCCTCCTAATGTTTGAATTAAATCTTTTAAATGTGTACTCAATTTTTTTACCCATGTTTTTGGTAAATGATATTCTATTTGATCTAATATATAGATTTTATCAACACAAATAAAATATAATGCTAATATCGTAATTCCGACACATATTGCTATTTCAGGTATTTTTGTAACAATATTCATTAATCCATTTAATGCATTTCTTAACCAATTAGAAATGGTTTCTAAAAAATCACCACTGGATTCTTGAACAATATTTAATATTTCATCTGATAATTTAATTTTATCAAAATGAAATTGTTCAATAAATCCTTGTATTTGAATAGATGCTTTATCTACATAGTCATTTAATCCTTGCAATAAACTGGATGACTCTGAAAATAATGTAATGATAATCCAAGCTAATATTCCTAAAATAATAGCAGATACGAGAATGAAAATGATAATGGAGCTAGTCCTTCTTGTTAGCTTTGTTTTTCGCATAATCAATTTTATAAGAGGTTCGATGATGAGTGAAATAATGAATGCTACTAAAAAAGGCATATAAAAAATAGATAATTTTAATGCCAAATACAAACCAATTATCAATAATACAACATATATGATATTTTTGAATACTCTTGTCCAATATGGTATGTTTACAATCATCTCTCCCCTCCCTTATGTTTTAGAAAAAATATTATAATTTTATACTAAATTTTGAAATTAAATCTATTGTTCATATTTATTATATGTATCATAAAATTTTATATACGAATAAAAAAAGAAAAACAGTAGAATTCGTTCTATATCATTAACAAAATTCTACTGTTATAAAAATATTTGCTAACTATTCTGCATTTTTATTTGTATCACAATCACAAACATCTTCAAATGTAATACAAATTTCTCTATCATCTAGTTTTGCTCTATTTTGTGCAATATCTCCTAATGTTAATATACCAATCACTTTTTTATTATTATCACAAACAGGTAATCTTCTTACTTTGTTTGTTCCCATTTTATTTTCCGCATTTGCCATATCTTCATCTTCTTCACAAGTACATACATTTGTTGACATGATATCACTAACTGGTGTTGATTTTACATCTTTATCACAAGCAATACTTCTTAAAATGATATCTCTATCTGTTACAATACCACATAAACAATTATTTGTATCACAAACAGGTATTGAGCCAATATGATTTTTACTCATTAATTTTGCAACATCACATATTGTTGTTTCTGGTTTCACACAACAAACATCTGTACACATACAATCTTTAACCTTCATTTTCTTTACCACCTTTCAAAATTTCTCTTATTTATTTTTTACATTTTTAAAATTTCTATTCAAAGTTAATTTTGAAAAATTGGTAAAATTTTCATTTTTAAATAAAAATGATTTTCTAATATTCATAAATATCATATAAAGGTTGATAGTTTCTAGGCATGATTGGTGGTCTCATTGGTGGACGTGGATTATGTGGTGGTCTTGGTGGAAAATGATTGTGACGTCTTTTCAACAATTCTCTGATTAATAATATTTTGATTAAATCTCTTAAATTATTATTTCTAGGACTTATTCTACTTTCTCCTTCTGTATTTCTATTTTCTACTTCTTGTTTTTCAGAACTTTTCTTTTGAACTTCTTCTTTTGATATTTCATTTCTGTTTTGTGTTCTATTCATATTTGTTGTAGAAATTGTATTTCCTAAATTAATATTCACATTAATCTGATTATTATCTTCTATCGCTGAATAAATTTCATCAGTCATTTGTTCAATCTCTTCCCTGCTATTTGCTTCCATATTTCCATTACAGGCTTTTTGGACCATTGGATATATAATTTTATATATCTCAGGATAACATTCCTCTAAATCGCTTTTCATGTGTATTTGCGCTGGATTTGGATATTCACTTTGATATATTTGATTTTGATTCCTATTGGTTATACTTGGATATCCTAAAACACTTCTTATGTACTCTTCATATTGGTTATCATACATTTCTAATTCCTCCTTAATTATTTTATACAAGATATGTTGATAACCTCTAAAAGGTGCATAATATTTCACTTTTTTGTGATTTGGTGGTATAATAGTAATGAAATCCGTAGGCTATTGATTCAGAAAGGAGTACTATATGCCTGATGAAATAAAAAATATCTTTGATGAATGGACCGATGATTTGCCCATTTTGGAAAAGATAAGTTTATCAAAAAAAATCCTTTTTATATCATCAACTTTGATTGAGTTGACACCTCGAGAAAAGAGGATTGCGGAGGAGGCTAAAAACTTCCTCCTAGATGAAGAATAGCCGTTTGAAAAAGGCTACCTGGTTTTATGTAGGTACCCACTTTATTTTTAATACATAATATTACCGTCTTTATTCATTAACTTTAATTTTAAAATTTTTTATTCTTGTTCTATTATTTGCTTACAAATATATTTATCAATATCAGAATGAATTCTAAAGTCTGCATCAAAACATTCATCAATAATGCCATTAACATTTAATTTTTGATAAGTTATTTCGGATTGCTCGTTTGTTTTAACAAATACATTTTTTCCACCAATACTATGTACATATTCAAATGCAAAATGATCTGTTAATCCGTCTCCAAAATATATAATATCATTTGTTCCCTCATTTTCATTTTGAACCTTCTTTATAACATTTACTTTTTCTTTATCTGTTAATAGAAAATCGATATCTCCCCATTTACCATTTTCTTGTTTGAAAGTTACACCATAAGCACCATCTATAAAATTACTAATTGGGGTTTCTTCCACATAATCTTTTATTCCTGCAGTAACAATATAATGTTTTATTCCTGTTGTTTGACTTTGAAATCTTTTAAAATAATCTACTACGCCTGAATTAAATGCAACCTGATTTGCTCCAAGACAAGCTATATCTTTTGATATAGCAATTCCATTTTCAGATAAAATATCGATATAACATTTATAATATGCATCATATATTTCTGTTGCATTTCCTTTTTGTATTTCTTCTTTAATTTTTTGCATTAATCTATCATCATCATATCCGCATTTTTTTAGTATTTCATATTGTGGTAATGAATATGGTGTTAATGTTCCATCAAAATCATATATAATTATCATGTTTAGCCTCTTTCTTTTAAATTTCTTACTAAATTTTTAAATTGATTTCCCCTATCTGCAAAATTTTTAAACATATCAAAACTTGCACTAGCAGGAGAAAATAGAACAACATCTCCACTTTGGGCATTCTTTTTTGCGATTGGAATTGTTTCTTCTAATGTTTCACACATATAAATATCTAAATTCTTATTTTCTTTTTCCAATTCTTCTTTTACGGCATCATAAATTTTTCCAGCTGTTTGACCAATTAAAATTAATGTTGTTACTTTATCAATAATTGGTTTTGCAAGAGGTTTATAGTCTAAATTTTTGTCATATCCACCTGCAATCAAAACAATCTTTTCTTTAAAGGCATTTAATCCAGATAAAGTCCTAGAAGGTGAAGAACTCGCAGAATCATTATACCATTTTACTCCATCGATTTCTTCTACAAATTCAATTCTATGTTCTACAGGTTTAAACTCTTTAATTGCTTTTACAGCAGTTTCTATATCCACTAAATTTGCTGTTGCAGCAATAGCTGTTGCTATATTTTGATAATTATGATTTCCTCTTAAAATGACATCATCTGTATTTAAAATATGTTTTCTGACTTTATCATCACATTCTTTTATCACATCTTCATCAACAATATATCCATTGTCTAATTTGGTTTGACTGCTAAAGAAAATCACTTTTCCATTTGCCTCTTTTGCACATTCTCTTGTGATTTCATTATCATAATTTAAAACCAAAATTCCATTTTCATCTTGATATTTGAAAATATTTTTCTTAGCGTCAATATATTCTTGATAATCTTTATGAATATTTAAATGATTTGGTGTTATATTAGTAATAACAGCAATTTGTGGACTGACTTCCATTCCCATTAATTGAAAACTACTTAATTCTAACACAACAATATCCTCAGGTGTCATTTCTGATAGTTTTGTAAATAATGGTGTTCCAATATTTCCTCCTAGAAATGTTCTATATCCTGCTCTTTCTAAAATATGATTGATTAAACTTGTTGTTGTTGTTTTACCATCACTTCCAGTTACACCAATTACTTTTGCTGGACACATTTGCATTAATAATTCTACTTCTGTTGTTACCAATGCTCCTTTATTTGCTTCTTCTACTAATTCTGGTTTTGTTGGTAAACAACTAGGAGAACGAAAAATGACATTGAAATTTTTTAGCTGTTGTAAACAATCTTTTCCAAAATGTATCATAAATCCATAATTGGTAATTTTTTCAACAATATCTCTAGGAATTTGATTATATTCTCTTTCGTCAAATATCGTTACATTTGCTTTTTTATTATATAAATAATCTAAAAGTGGTAAATTGCTAACTCCTAATCCTATTATAGCCACTTTTCTGTATCTTATGTAATCATTGAATTCATTTAATTTTTCATTGTTATCATTCATTTGTCAAGCCTCCCAAAATCTTAATATTACTACTATTATATTTGTTTTTCTATTTGTATTTTACATATAAATTACTTATACATTTGGTATTATATATCAATTATATAAAAAAAACAAATTATGGGTGAATATTTTTTTAAAGATTCGTACAAAATAGTAATATACTTTGAGGAGGTGCTTTGTATATGAGTAAGAAAAATAAAGAAAACAAAAATAACAATAATAACAATAATTCAAATAATCAAAATAACAACAATGAAAGACAAAATAATAATAACAGATAGTTTAAAAAGAGGCAATCAGAACTTAGTCTAATTGTCTCTTTATTTTTTTCGTATACAACAAGGTTAGGCTTCTTATTTGGTTCCAAATATTCTGTCTCCAGCATCACCTAATCCTGGAACAATATATCCCTTATCATTTAATTTTTCATCAATACAAGCTGTATAAATTTTTACATCTGGATGTTCTTTCTTTAATCTTTCAATTCCTTCTGGTGCAGATATGATACATAAGAATTTAATTTTCTTAACACCATCTTTTTTTAGCATTTGAATAGTATCTGCAGCTGAACCTCCTGTTGCAAGCATTGGATCCAAGATAATTGCTTCTCTTTTAGCAATATCTTTTGGCATTTTATAATAATATTGTACTGGCTCTAAAGTTTCTTCATTTCTATATAATCCAATATGTCCAATTTTGGCATTTGGTACTATTTTTAATAATCCATCTAACATACCTGTTCCAGCTCTTAAAATTGGTACAAAAGCATAGTTGTCTTCATCTAATACTTTTGCTTTTGTTTTGCAAATAGGTGTTTCTATTTCAATTTCTTTTAATTTTGCATCTTCTAATGCATGATAGCATAATAATGTTGCTATTTCTCCTATGATTTCTCTAAATTCTTTTGTACCTGTATTTTTATTTCTTATAATAGATAATTTATGTTCTACTAATGGATTACTTAATACTGTCACTTGATTTTCTTTATCGTTTTTTATTTCTTCCACTACATTTGCCTCACTTTCATATTTGACTTCTTTTTCATTATCATTTTTTTCTTCTTTTGTTTTCTCATTTTCTGAATCATCATCATCTTTTTCATCTGGTAATAATAAATTTAATAAGATACCAATAATGGCTGCTAAACTCATTCCTGAAATGGTTACAGATAAATCTCCATGAATAATAGAGATAGCTGCTCCACCCAATCCTAATACTAACATAGTAGATGCAACAACAATATTTTTAGATTTTCCAAAATCAATTTTGTTTTCAATTAATACTTTTAAACCATTGACAGAAATAAATCCATATAATAGTAAAGATACGCCACCTAAAACAGCATCAGGAATCGTTGATACCAATGCAGTGAATTTTCCTAAAAATCCTAAACAGATAGCAATAATAGCTGCTAATCCAATAACCCATACAGATGCTACTTTTGTCATTCCTACAACAGATGTGTTTTCACCATAAGTGGTATTTGCTGGTCCTCCTAAAAATCCTGCAACAAATGTTGCTAAACCATCCCCCAATAAAGTTCTATCTAATCCTGGATCTTTTAATAAATTTTTTCCAATAATGCTACTTAATGCTGTATGGTCACCTATATGTTCAGCTATTGTTACTAAAGAAATTGGTACAATTGTTAATAATGCTGAAAAGTTAGGTGTGTAGTTTAAAAATGGGATTACAAAGCTTGGCATACTAAAGAAGCTAGCTTCTAATACTGGTGCAAAATCAACTAATCCAAAACAAATTGCTGAAATATATCCCACAACAATTCCAACTAGAAATGGAATAATTTTTAAGAATCCTTTTCCTCTAACCATAACTATGGCAGTTGTTAGAAAAGTAATTAAAGCAACACCGATACATCTCCAATCAATTTGTGTTCCTGTACCAAGTCCTATTTGAGAAATGGCATTTGGTGCTAAACTTAAACCAATAATCATAATCATTGGCCCAATAACAACTGGTGGTAATAATTTGTCTATCCATTTTTTTCCTATAAAATGAATAATAGTTGCAAAAATGACATAAACAAGACCTACTGCCATAACACCAACCATGGCACCTGAAATTCCACCTTTTACATAAGCTGCTGCTAGTGGTGCAATAAATGCAAAAGAACTTCCTAAATATACAGGTGATCTTCCTTTTGTACATAAGATGTAAATTAATGTCCCAATTCCTGATGTTACTAATGCTACTGGAATCGTAAGAACTGTTTCACCAGCAGCTGTATTTACCATGATAGGAACTAAAATGGTTGCTCCAAACATAGCAAAAACATGTTGTAGCGCAAGGATTATCCATTTTGCAATGGTTGGCTTTTCATTTACATCTAATAGTAATTTTTTTGTTTGTTCCATTAGAACGCCTCCTTTTATTTTCTAAGTAAGTGTTTAGATAGGACAAATCTCGCTTTGCGAGAACTTTTCTCTATTTTTTAATTTAACTATATAATAAAAAATATCAATTCGAAAAGAATTGATATAAACACTTACCTTATGAATTTAAAAATTGGGAATGCTAAATAAACAATATTTCTATTGATATCACTTGCTTTTAATCTTGTAATACTTTCTACAAATTTTGTCATTTTTCTACACCCTTTCTTACTATATACCAATCCATAAGAAAAATCAATATTTTTTAAAAAAATTATAGTAGACTATTTTCATAAAAAATAATCTACTTTTTATCTTTAAACTTTTTTATATTTCTGATATTTTTTATAGTTTATTATTAAGAATATAATAAGTGCCACACATATAAGAATTGTCATACCTAAAAATGTATTTCCCGCTTTTGGTAAAATCTTATTTGCCACTGTTGTATCATTTTTTTTAATCTCATTATGATTGATAGTATTGGTATTCATAACATTATTATTATTTATATTATCTTCTTGTTTATCATCTTCTATGGTATTCCCATTTACTAAAACATCTAATGAAATGTCTGCAACTTTTGCTTCATTATAATCATCCGTACCAATTGTTACATCAGTAAAAGTTATTTTTTCTTGTGTTGTAGGTATATTATCTTTTACTTTTAAAGTAATTGTAGCTATATCACAACTTCCCATTAGCATTCCGTATAAAGGATACATATATGCAAAATAAAGCTCTCCTGTTTCTGGAGAAAATCCATGTAGTTTCCAGCCATATTCATCTCTTCCTTCTTCTGGGATGAAATCTAAAAGTGCTTCTTCTATTCCATCTTCGTTTAACTCAAATACATCTTTATTATAATTAATTTTAGCTGACAAATATCTAACGCCTCTGTCATCTCCAAAGCCATCAATTTGTTCCGTACTAAGATTACTTAATTTTAATCTTACAACATCTCCCATATTCACTTCTGTTTTATCGGTACTTACTTGTAAATATTCTGGTAAATTATCTGCTCCAAAACTTATAATAGGATTTGCTATAAATATCATTATTAAAAAAGTCAATGTTAATAATTTAAATTTTGATTTTAAAGTAAATTTTTTCATATGTTTCTTCTCCTTTATATATTATATTTTTCTCTTTTTGTATAAGTTGTATGTAATAATTTTTCTGCAATTTCACTTCCTGGTTTTTCTAAGAAATCTTTATATAGTTTTTTCATAACAGGATTTTCATGTGATTTTCTAACAATGCTTTTCTCATCAATTGTGTATAAAGCATCTGCTCTTAATTTTCTAACATCTACTTCTGCTCTTACTTTAGAACTCTTAATTGGTTGACCACCACCCATGATACAACCTCCTGGGCAAGCCATAATTTCAACAAATTGATAATTTGCTTTACCAGATTTGATTTCCTCTAATATGGTTCTTGCATTTGCTAATCCACTTGCTGCAACAACATTGATATCTTTTCCTGCAATATTAATCGTTGCTCTTTTGATACCATCTCCACCTCTTACTTGTTCGAAGTCAATTTTTGGTAAATCTTCTCCTGTTAAAGTATCTTGAGCTGTTCTTAAAGCTGCTTCCATAACACCACCAGTTGTTCCAAAGATAGCGCCTGCACCGCTTGCTTCTCCCATAGGACTATCAAAATTACTATCTTCTAATTTTTCAAATTCGATGTTAGCTTGTTTAATCATTCTTGCTAATTCTCTAGTGGTAATAACATTATCTACATCATATAAGTTGTCTTCCATCATTTCTGGTCTTTGTCTTTCAAACTTCTTAGCGATACATGGCATAACAGAAACCACATAGATTTTTTCTGGATCTAATCCTTCTCTATTAGCATAATAGGTTTTTAATATAGCACCAAACATTTCATGAGGAGATTTACAACTAGATAGATGTGGTAATAATTCTGGATAATTCATTTCTATATATTTTACCCATCCTGGACTACAAGATGTAATCATAGGTAAATTATCATTTTTTGTAAATCTTTCTATAAATTCATTTGCTTCTTCCATAATGGTAAGGTCAGCACCTGTATTGGTATCAAATACTTTGTCAAATCCTAAACGTTTCAATGCTGTAACCATTTTTCCTACTACATTTGTACCAATTGGCATACCAAATTCTTCTCCAAGAGCGACTCTAACTGCTGGAGCTGTTTGTACAATGACTGTTGTTTCTGGGTCTTTTAGTTTTACCCATACATCATTAATCGTTTCCTTTTCATGTAAAGCTCCTGTTGGGCAAGCTTCTATACATTGTCCACAAAATGTACAGTTAACATCATTTAAGCTATGGTCACCAACAGTTGATATACATGATTCAAAACCTCTGTTAATACAATCAATCGCACCAATTTCTTGCACATTTTTACATGCTGCCACACATCTTCTACATAAAATACATTTATTAAAATCTCTTACAATAGATGGAGATAAGTCATCAATTTTATGTTCTGTTCTTTCTCCTTCAAATTCAATATTCAAAACATTAAATTTAGTTGCTAATGCTTGTAGCTCACAATTTCCTGAACGTGTACAAGTCAAACAATCTTTAGCATGATTTGAAATTATTAAATCTAGAATCACATGACGTGCTTCTAATACATTTTGTGTATGTGTATGAACAACCATACCTTCTTCTACGGTTTGTATACATGAAGTAGCAAATCCTCTTCTTCCTTCTACTTCTACAATACACATTCTACAATCTCCCACTTCATTAATCTCTTTTAAAAAACATAATGTTGGGATATCAATTCCTGCTGTTTTTGCAGCTTCTAATATCGTTGTTCCTTTTGGTACTGTTACCTTTTGATTGTCAATTGTTAAATTAACCATTTCTTTTTCCATATCCACATCTCTCTTTCTTTTAACTTTATTAAATTTCACTTTCCAAATCTATGTCATACACAATTGGTTCTTGTTCTAGTAATTTCCTTTGTTCTTCTGTTAAATACCTTTTGTTTATAATAATATATGCAACAAACTTATCAAAATAATTGTCATTCATTGTATAATATCCATTTGGTTTTTCATCTGGACCTGCACCATAGCTGTCTTCTACTTTCCATCTTTGCGTATGGTTATCTATTATGTTTACACCTGTGATTGTCATACAATGTGATAAATGAATTTCTGAAAAATCTAATCCCTCACTCTTATTAAATGACTGCATATTTAAAGTGTTTTCATAATGATAGATTCTTGTATCCAAAATACCTTGTTTCTCATATACAGATTTACTTTTAATATCAAGTGTTACACATACAGGTATTCCATCTTTTAGTTGTTCTACAGCATATGTTTTCAAATCTTCTATCGGTAAGTTTAGAAATTGTATATAACTATTTTCATACACATTTTCAAAATATTTTAATCGATATACTTTATTATATTCTTTGTTATACATTGGCATATTTGCAATAGATACATAGTCATTTAAGTCTAATGTTAAGTATTTGTTTTTAAAGTCCATTGGTGTTATTTGTTTTTGTAAAATATATTTTCCATTTTTATCTCTATATTCTAAATCAAATGTCATTGGTGGTTCACCTAAAATTTTAGATAAAAATATGTAATTTTGTTTTGCATATATTTTTGTCAGATTTTCTTAGTTCTTCTTCACTTTTTCCTTGTTGTTTTTCTTTTAGTATATGTATAACATCTTTTTTTACTTTTTCTCTGAATATAAGAGAAATTTTCTCACCATCTTCTCCTTCTTTTGGATTAGGCATATAAGAATATGGTACAATTCCATATTTTTTGATAATACTTGCAAACCACTCATAAAATCCTGCTTCTGTAACACAATTTTTTAATAATTGTTCTTTTTTTATATATTTTAAAGTTGCATTTTCAATAGGTAAACGGATAATATTTTCATAGGTCGTATTTGCTTTTTCTAATTTATCAAAAAAAGCAATATAATTACTTGATAGTTCAAAATTCATTAAGTCCATATTTAAATTTTCTGCCATATTATATTGAATCATATTAAATCCTGCATATATCCAACATTTCCAACTTTCCTTTTGGTCATATCGTTTGGTATCAGGAAGTTCGATATTAAAAACGGGTTGATTTTCTCTAACAATATCTCTGTCTAAGCAGGCATTTTCTAATCCATTTGTTGTAATGGCATTTTCAATAATTTTATTGGTTGGATTGTCATTGTACTCTTTGGAAAATGATTTTATGTCTTCTAATGTTATCTCTACCATAATTCCTCCTTTTATTATGTGATGCATTGACGAATTCTTATGTATAAATTGAAAATTCTATTGGCTGTTGATTCCAAGATTCTAATTGTTCTTTAGAAAGATATTTTTTATGAACAACAACAGTAAATACGTATTTATCAAAATAATTGTCATTCATAATACTATATCCTTTATTTTTCAGTGTATTTCCAAAACTATCTTCTACTTTCCACCTGATTGGTTTATCTTCTATTATATGCACACCACAAATATCCATACAATGATGAAAATGGATTGAATTTGTATTTTGCCCTTCCTCTTTCGTTAAAGGTATTACTCCTAATACGTTTTTATAATCATATAATCTTGTATCTAGTACACCTGATGGTGTATCACGAAACTGTCTTCTGTACAAATTTACATAAACAGGTATAGAATCTTTTAATTGTTTAATGGCTAATGTTTTTAATTCATTAATTGGTAGATTTAAAAAAGTATATTCTTCTATGCTTGGGTTTCCTGTATATTTATATACTTTTCCATATTCTTTGTTATGACGAGGCATATTGGCAATCGATATAAATTCATTTAAATCTATCTTTAAAAATTGTTCCTTAAATTCTAATGGTGTTATATTCTCTAATCGCTGGAAATTCCCGTCTTTATCTATATATTCATAAGTGAATTTTCGAACAGGTTCTCCTAACATTTTAGATAATAACATATAATTTTCTTCAAGAAATATTTTAATTTGCTTTTCTAATGTTTCCATGCTTGCATTTTCTTCTTTTAGTTTTATCAGTTTGACAATATCACCCATCATTTTTTCACAATAAATAGTATTTGCTCTGTTATTATTTATACTTTCTTTAGTTTCAGGCATAACACTATCAGGAACAAATCCATATTTATTGATTAGCCCTCTAAAAAATTCAAAAAATCCTAAAGTATATGGTGCATTGACGATAATTCGATTTTCATTAATATATTCATAAGATGCATCTTCTAATCGAATTATCTTTTCATATATTGCACTTGCTTTTTCTAACCTATCGAAAAATGAAATATAGACAGGTGATAATGTTAAGTTTTCTACATCCATGTTTAAATTTTGTGCTACATCAAATTGTATCATATTGATACCTGCATATATCCAGCATAACGCACTGTTCTTTTGGTCATATTTATTGACACGAGCAGGTAATTCTATATTAAAGACCGATTGGTTTTCAGCAATAATTTTTCTGTCTAACATCGTATTTTCCAATCCATTATTTGTAATTGCATTTTCAATTACTTTATTGATTGGATTGTCATTATATTTTTTAGAAAAGTCTTGTATGTCATTTAATGTAATATCCATTTTTTCTCCTTTTATTAAATATTGTCTAAAACTATTACTTTATATAATCAAAACACTCATTATCTTAATTTTTTTATTTTTTCATAGGTCTGTCCCTTTCGTTGCATTTTGAAACGATTTGGCACGTCCCTAACGTTCCTAATTGCCAATTGCATGGAATGGACAGCTTGCAATACATGTACCACATTTAATGCATTTTTCTTGATTGATAATTCTTTTATCTCTTCCTGATCCATCAATGGCATTTACTGGACAATGTTTTTGACATAAACCACAACCCTTACATTTTTCTTCATTAACTGTTATTTTTGCCATTGCTTTACATTCTAATGTCCTACATTCTTTTTGGATAGCATGTTGTCTAAATTCTTCTCTGAAATATTTTAGGGTACTAACAACTGGGTTTGGTGCGGTTTGCCCTAGTCCACATATACTTGCCTTTTGGATATTAGCTGCTAGTTTTTCTAGTTTATAGATATCTAGTTCGTCTCCTTCACCATTACATAGTCTTTCTAAGATTTCTAACATTCTCTTTGTTCCAATTCTACAAGGTGTACATTTACCACAGCTTTCACTTACTGTAAAGTCTAAATAGAATTTTGCTAAGGCTACCATACATTTGGTATCATCCATAACAATTAATCCACCTGATCCCATCATAGAACCAATTTGTTTTAAAGATTCATAATCGATCGGTGTATCTAAGTGTTCTTTTGGAATACATCCTCCTGAAGGTCCTCCTGTTTGTGCAGCTTTAAATTCTCT
>CASEIX010000013.1 GCA_949288095.1 uncultured Eubacteriales bacterium | reverse complement strand
TTTTCTTGTTTATATCTTCATTTTACACAAAAATCAAAGAAAAAGCAATCCTTTTTGCTCAATTAAATCCTTTTAAATAGCATTTAACTGGTAACTAGAATTTACTTTTTCTAAATATATTTTACTTTTTCAGTTGACCAAAATTCTCATAAAACAAATTATAAATTTGCAAAATAATTTGAGAAAAATCCTATAAAAATATTGACTTCCGTAAGTATTTTGATATATAATAATACAGATTTGAAAAAGAGAATTTAATTAGCCTAAAAAAAAATAAAAAAGGTGATTAAAATAAAAGAAAATAATTTGTAACAAAATTGAATATTTTACTAGAGCCAGTTGAAAAATGAAGATTTTTTGACAGCTCTTTTATTGCCATTTTATTATATACATGGGTTAAATGTGATTGTTTTCAAAGTCAAATCATACATTCAAAAATTTTTTATTCAAATGTTAATAATTAAAAGAAGAGGAATTAAATATAAGTTTCCCTAGGAAAATTTAAAATTGTAAAAGCAGACAATTTTAAAACTTAGTCAAGAAATTTATGATTTAAGAAGGACTTCTTTTAACCAATAAATCAAATCAACAAAATGTTGATCGTTATTTCTGCTTAATATTTTATATGAGGTGATTTTCTTGAAATTAAAAGAAGTAAAATACGAGAAAGCTTCTCGTAAAGATTTCGCAAAAGTTGGCGACTATATCGAAATGCCAAATCTTATCAAAGTACAAAGAGATTCTTATGATTGGTTTGTAGAAGAAGGATTAGGTGAAGTATTAAAAGATATTTCTCCAATCGAGGATTATTCTGGAAATCTTGTACTTGAATTTTTTGATTACTACATGGAGGACAAGACTAAATATACAGTAGAAGAAGCAAAAGAAAGAGATGCAACATATTCTTCAAGATTACATGTAAAGGTAAGATTAATTAACCGTGAAACAGGGGAAATCAAAGAACAAGAAATTTATTTAGGAGATTTTCCTTTAATGACAGATAGTGGAACATTTGTTATCAATGGAGCAGAAAGAGTTGTTGTTAGCCAGTTAGTTCGTTCACCAGGTTGTTATTATGATGAAGTATTTGACACAAAAACAGGAAAGAAAACATATACATCAACTGTTATGCCATTACGTGGAGCATGGTTAGAATATGAAACAGATGGAAATGATATTTTCTGGGTTCGTGTTGATAGAACTAGAAAAGTTCCAGTAACCACTCTATTAAGAGCTATTGGTGTGGCAACAGATACACAAATATTAGATTTATTTGGTGATGAAGAATTAATCAAAGCAACACTTAATAAAGATACAATAAAAGATCAAGATGAAGCATTAATTGAAATCTATAAAAAATTGAGACCAGGAGAACTTCCAACAGCAGATGCTGCAAGAAACTTATTTAATGGATTATTTTATGACAATAGAAGATATGATTTAGCAAAAGTAGGAAGATATAAATTTAATCAAAAATTAGCATTAGCTGGAAGAATTAAAGGAAGAGTTGCTGCAACAGATATCGTAGATAGTGAAACAGGAGAAGTATTCGTACAAGCAGGAGAAGTGATTACAGAAGAAGTTGCAGAAGAAATCCAAAATGCAGGAATCAATATGGTAGATATTACTGTTGGAGAAAGAACAGTTAGAATTATAGGAAACAGTACAGTAAATATCCACAAAGTATTACCAAATGTTGATTTAAGCAAATTACATTTTAAAGAATTAGTAAATTATGATGTATTAAAAAATATTATAGACAATACAGATGAAAAAGAATTAGTAAAAATCATAGAAGAGAGACAAAATGAATTAGTGCCAAAACATATCACAACAGAAGATATGATTGCTTCTATTAACTATTTACTAAACTTATCACATGGATTAGGTGAACCAGATGATATTGACCACTTAGCAAACCGTAGAATTCGTTGTGTTGGTGAGTTATTACAAAATCAATTTAGAATTGGTTTAACAAGGTTAGAAAGAGTTGTTCGTGAAAGAATGACAATTCAAGATTTAGATGTAGTAACACCACAAACATTAATTAATACAAAACCAATTACATCAGCAATTAGAGAATTCTTTGGAAGCTCACAATTATCACAATTCATGGACCAAACAAACCCACTTTCAGAATTAACCCATAAAAGAAGAATTTCTGCATTAGGACCTGGAGGATTAACAAGAGATAGAGCAGGATTCGAGGTTCGTGATATTCACTATACACATTATGGTAGATTATGTCCAATCGAGTCACCAGAAGGACCAAACATTGGATTAATCTCAGCATTATCATCATTTGCACAAATCAATGAATATGGATTTATTGAAACACCATATAGAAAAGTAGATCCAGAAACACATAAATTAACAGACATTGTAGAATATATGAGTGCAGATGTAGAAGACAATTATATTATTGCTCAAGCATCAGAACCAATTAACAAAGACGGAAGTTTTGTAAACCCAAGAATTAGAGTTAGATATAGAAATGAAGTTATCGAAGTAGACAAAGATAAAGTACAATATGTAGATGTTTCACCAAAACAATTAGTTTCTATTGCGGCAGCTATGATTCCATTCTTAGAGCATGACGACGCAAAAAGAGCGTTAATGGGTGCAAACATGCAACGTCAAGCAGTTCCTTTGATGATTACAGAAAGCCCAATTGTTGGAACAGGTATTGAATACAGAGCAGCAAAAGATTCAGGAATTTTAGTATTAGCAGAAGATGATGGTGTTATCGAAAAAGTAACAGGAGATGCTATCACAGTTAAATATAATAATGGAAAAACAGTTGTACATAAATTACGTAAATTCAAAAGAACTAATGGTGGTACTTGTATTAACCAAAAACCAATTGTTAAAAGAGGTGAGAAGGTTAAAAAAGGAGATGCCATTGCAGATGGACCATCAACCAAGAATGGAGAAATGGCATTAGGTAAAAATGTATTAGTTGCTTTCTCAACATGGGAAGGATATAACTATGAGGATGCTATTTTATTAAATGAAAGATTAGTAAAAGAAGATGTATTTACATCAATTCATATAGAAGAATATGATTGTGAATGTAGAGATACAAAACTAGGTGCAGAAGAAATCACAAGAGATATTCCAAACATTGGTGATGATTCATTAAAAGACCTAGATGAAAATGGAATTATTCGTATTGGTGCAGAAGTAAGACCAGGAGATATCTTAGTTGGAAAAGTAACACCAAAAGGAGAAACAGAATTAACAGCTGAAGAAAGATTATTAAGAGCTATCTTTGGTGAAAAAGCAAGAGAAGTAAGAGATACATCATTAAGAGTACCTCATGGAGAGCAAGGAACAATCGTAGATGTTAAAATCTTTACAAGAGAAAATTCAGATGAATTAGGACCTGGTGTTAACCAAATTATTAGATGTTATATTGCAACAAAGAGAAAAATATCAGTCGGAGATAAAATGGCTGGACGTCATGGTAACAAAGGTGTTATCTCAAGAGTATTACCAGAAGAGGATATGCCATTTATGCCAGATGGTACACCAATTGACATCTTATTAAACCCTCTTGGAGTTCCATCTCGTATGAACTTAGGTCAAGTACTAGAAGTTCATTTAGGAGGTGCTGCAAAAGCTTTAGGATGGCATGTATCTACACCAGTATTTGATGGTGCGACACAAGAAGATGTTGAAAAATTATTAGCAGAAGCTGGAATGAATAAAGATGGTAAAACAACACTATATGATGGTAGAACAGGAGAACCATTTGCAAGTCCAATCACGGTTGGTGTTATGTATATGTTAAAATTACATCACTTAGTAGATGATAAAATCCATGCACGTTCAACTGGACCATACTCATTAGTTACACAACAACCTCTAGGAGGAAAAGCACAATTTGGTGGACAACGTTTTGGAGAAATGGAAGTTTGGGCATTAGAGGCTTATGGTGCATCATATACATTACAAGAAATGTTAACTGTTAAATCTGATGATGTTGTCGGAAGAGTAAAAACTTATGAAGCCATTGTAAAAGGTGAAAATGTTCCAGAACCAGGTGTTCCAGAAAGCTTTAAAGTATTAGTAAAAGAACTTCAATCTTTAGGATTAGATGTTAGACTATATTCTGATGATAATCAAGAATTAGAGCTAAAAGAAAATATTGAAGATGGTATCGAATATGATCCAGAAAAAGAGAAGAAATATCTAGCAGAAGATGAAGTGGTTGCAGATGGAGATTTAGATGATGGCTATACAGAGGAAAGTACAGAGGACGACATTTTATTAGAAGATGAAAATGAATCTCTTGATGATGGAAATGATGAGTTGTTTGAAGGTCTAGATGATGAAGATGATGAAATGTTCTTTGGTAGTGATTTGGCAGGGGATAATTTGGATAATGATAATGACATCATGTAAAACGAACTAAATCAGGCATCTTACGTCGTTAATTCGAAAAAGAAATAAAATTAATTGAATAAATTCTAAAAAGGAAAGGGGCGACAGGAAGGAATTGCACCAGCGGTGGCTAGACCTCTTCACCTGTTTTAGAATTACCCAAAACAAATTTATTTAGGGGGAAATAAAGTGGACGAATTAGATATTTTTAATAAGTTAAAAATAGGAATTGCATCAGATGAAAAAATCAGAGAATGGTCAAAAGGAGAAGTAAAAAAACCAGAAACCATTAATTACAGAACATTAAAACCAGAAAAAGATGGACTTTTCTGTGAAAGAATATTTGGTCCAACAAAAGACTGGGAATGTCACTGTGGTAAGTATAAAAGAGTAAGATATAAAGGAATCGTGTGTGATAGATGTGGTGTTGAAGTAACCAAATCAAAAGTAAGAAGAGAAAGAATGGGGCATATTGAACTTGCAGCACCAGTTGCACATATATGGTATTTTAAAGGAATTCCAAGTAGAATTGCTTTAATGCTTGATATTTCACCAAGAAATCTAGAGAAAATCATTTATTTTGCTTCTTATGTTGTGATTGATAAAGGAACAACTAATTTGGAGAAATGCCAAGTATTAAACGAAAAAGAATATCATGAAGCAGAAGAAAAATATGGAAGAGGTTCTTTTAAAGCAAAAATGGGAGCAGAGGCTTTAAGAGAATTATTAGAAGAAATTGATGTAGAAAAATTATCTGTACAAATCAGAAAAGAATTAGAAAATGCCAGTGAGCAAAAGAAAAGCAAACTAATCAAAAGATTAGACACAGTAGAAGCATTTAGACTTTCAGGCAATAGACCTGAATGGATGGTTATGAATGTTATCCCAGTTATTCCACCAGATTTAAGACCAATGGTACAATTGGATGGTGGTAGATTTGCAACATCTGACTTAAATGACTTATATAGAAGAGTCATCAACAGAAATAACAGATTAAAAAGATTATTAGAATTAGGAGCTCCAGAAATCATTGTAAGAAATGAAAAGAGAATGTTACAAGAATCAGTAGATGCCTTAATTGATAATGGAAGAAGAGGTAGACCAGTAACAGGAGCTGGAAATAGACCATTAAAATCTTTATCAGATTTATTAAAAGGAAAACAAGGTCGTTTCCGTCAAAACTTACTTGGAAAACGTGTTGACTATTCAGGACGTTCTGTTATCGTAGTAGGACCAGAACTTAAAATCTATCAATGTGGACTTCCAAAGGAAATGGCAGTAGAATTATTCAAACCATTTGTTATGAGAGAATTAGTAGGAAGAGGAATTGCACAAAATATTAAAAATGCAAAAAGAATGGTAGAAAGATTAAGACCAGAAGTATGGGGAATTCTAGAAGAAGTTATCAAAGACCACCCAGTTATGTTAAACCGTGCACCTACACTACACAGATTAGGTATTCAAAGTTTTGAGCCAGTATTAGTAGAAGGTAGAGCTATCAAACTTCACCCATTAGTTTGTGAAGCGTTTAATGCTGACTTCGATGGTGACCAAATGGCTGTACATTTACCATTATCACCAGAAGCACAAGCAGAATCTAGATATTTAATGCTTTCAACAAACAACTTGTTAAAACCACAAGATGGTAAACCAGTAGCTGTACCAAGACTAGACATGATTTTAGGAAGTTATTATTTAACAATGGTCTTAGATGGAGAAAAAGGTGAAGGAACTTATTATAAAGATTCAGAAGAAGCTCTAATGGCATTTGAAAACCATGAAGTAGGCATTCATGCAAAAATCTTTGTTAGAATTTCTAAAGAAATTGATGGAGAAATTAAAACAAAGAAAGTAGAAACCAGTGTTGGAAGAATTATTTTCAATCAAGGAATTCCACAAGATTTAGGATTTATTGATAGAAAAGAAGATCCGTTCCAATATGAAATTAGTTTCCCAGTTATGAAAAAATCAATGGGTAATATCATTGAAAGGGTTATCAGAACACATGGATTAACAGAATCAGCAGAAGTCATTGACTATATCAAGGCATTAGGATTTAAATATTCAACATTAGCAGGTATTACATTCTCAATGAGTGATGTACAAGTACCAGAAGCCAAAAAGGGATTATTACAAGAAGCAGATAGCAAAATTGAAAATATTAGAAAACAATATGCAAGAGGTTTAATTACAAATGATGAACGTTATTCAGAAGTTATCAAAGTATGGGAAGACACAACAAACAAAGTTAGTGATGCTATGGAAGAAAACTTTGATGAATTAAACCCAATCTATATGATGGTTAAATCTGGAGCCAGAGGTAATATGAGCCAGTTAAGACAAATTGCAGGTATGCGTGGATTGATGGCAAGTACAACAGGTAAAGCAGTTGAAATACCAATTAAATCATCATTTGCAGAAGGATTAGATGCCTTAGAGTACTTCATTTCTGCCCATGGTGCTAGAAAAGGACTTTCAGATACAGCTTTAAGAACAGCAGACTCTGGATATTTAACAAGAAGATTAGTTGATGTATCACAAGATATAATTGTTAGAGAACATGATTGTGGTACAGATGATGGAATTATTGTTTATGATATTAAAGATGGACAACAAGTGATTGAAAAAATGCAAGAAAGACTATTAGGAAGATTCCCTGTTGAAGATGTATACAACCCAGAAACAAAAGAATTAATTGTTGATACAAATACCATGATTACAGAAAAAATTGCTGATGAAATTGTAGCAGCAGGAATTGAAAGACTAAAAGTACGTTCTGTTCTTGGATGTCGTTCAAAACATGGTGTATGCCAAAAATGTTATGGTATGGGATTGGCAAGAAGAGACTTAGTATCTATTGGTGAAGCAATTGGTATTATTGCAGCACAATCAATCGGTGAGCCAGGTACACAGCTTACAATGAGAACTATCCACTCTGGTGGTGTTGCTGGTGTAGCAGATATTACACAAGGTCTTCCAAGAGTTGAAGAGTTATTCGAAGCTAGAAAACCAAAGGGACTTGCTATTATCTCAGAAATTGATGGTAAAGTAAAAGTCAAAGAAACAAAGAAAAAGAAAGAAGTTATTGTTACAGGTAAAGATAATTCAAAATCTTATACAATTCCATTTGGTTCAAAAATGAAAGTAAAAGAAGGCGATATGGTAGAGGTAGGAGAACCACTAATCGAAGGTTCAATTAACCCAGCTGAAATCTTAACATTAAAAGGACCAGAAGGTGTATATGAATACTTGATTTCAGAAGTACAAAAAGTATATAGAAATCAAGGTGTTGATATTAATGATAAACATATCGAAGTGATTGGTAGACAAATGCTTAAGAAAGTAAGAGTGGAAGATAATGCAGATACAGATATGTTCCCAGGTTCATTAATCGATATGTATGAATTTGAAGACAAAAACAATGAAGCAATTGCAGAAGGAAAAAGACCTGCAACAGGAAAAAGAGTATTACTTGGTATTACAAAAGCTGCTCTTGCAACAGATAGCTTCTTATCAGCAGCATCATTCCAAGAAACAACAAGAGTTCTTACAGATGCAGCTGTTAAAGGCAAAACAGATGACTTAATGGGATTAAAAGAAAATGTTATTATTGGTAAATTAATTCCAGCAGGTACAGGGATGAAGAAATATCAAGATATTCATATCAATACAGAAAAAGAATTAGAGCAAGTAGCAGATACAGAAACAATGGAATAAAATAAAAAGTTGCTAAAGTGGATTCTCCATTTTAGCAACTTTTTATGAAGTTTAAATTTTATATAAATCAAAAAAGTGCCAAAATAGATATTCTATTTTGGCACAAAAAGGATTATTTAATTTGATGCATATGTGCAATTGTAGTATCTGTTCCATCTGCTATTCCTGTACATGGTTTAATTTGAGAAATATCTATATAAACTACAGGACGAACACCTCGATAAGCACCATATACATTACCTCTGGAGTCAAACAAGTTGATACTAAACATGCTACCTTCATACATTCCACGTAATCCAAAATCAACACGCCCTTCATATGTATCATGATATGAAGAGGCAAGCCAATATAGATTATCTGATGTATTTGTGAACAACATATCATATAAAGTATTATTTATAGTATTAATATAGTCTGAACCAGAGTAAGAGTAATGTGTACTTTCTATTGTTGTACTATTATTTATTGATAATGTTTTCCACTTTTCTTCATCATAATATGTGAAACGTGTATTAGTGGTTGAACCAGATAATCCATTTGATGCACTATAGCTTATAGATATTAGATTTTTTTTATATTCCACTTTGTTCTTATATTCATATATTTGACCTTTTCCAGGTTGAGCTATTTCTGGATCATATCTTACGATTTTATTAAGATCATCTACTGTTATACTTCTGGAACCAGTTGCACCTTTTCCTCTTCCGTATATTTCACATATATTATTTAATTCTTTTATTCCCCACTCAGCTCCTGTTTGTCCTCTTAAAAAAAAGTATTTGTTGTCTGTGGTTTTTATATTATCAGCCGATATTAATAAAACTTCATTGGTTTCTTTATCTATATCTAATATTTGCCATCCATTTGTATTTGCCGATACACTAAATGTTTGATTTGCATACCCATTTCCTTCTGTCATATTTTCAGTCGTATCCGTTGTTGTTGAATTTCCATGATATGTTCCCTGAGGAGAGGTATATGTTGTTGTAATTTCCCCTCCATTTGTGGGGTCATAATTCACATAGTCTCCAATTTGCAATAAGTTGAATAAGTTTTCAGACAAAATTTCATTATAGGTTTCATCTATATTATTTACAGATTGTTCATATTCTTGTTTGATTTGGTCAATGTTTGATACTTGTGATTGTTCTTTATTACTACTTGCAACAAAAACACTAAAGATAACGATCAAAAAGAACAACATAGCTAAGAGAACAAATAACGTAATTGCCCCATTTTCATTTTTAAAGAACTTTTTTAGCATAAAAAATCCTCCTCTTTTGTTTTTTTGATTATATCACAAACAATTTTAAAAATCTATTAGTTTATAAAAAGTTACACAATAGATTTTACGAAGGTACTCCTAGAAATCAATAGCAACTTTGAAAAAGTATTAAGAGGTTGATCGAAAGAAAACTTTGAGAACTTGACAAATCCTCTATTTCCAAGTAAAATATAATAGAATAATTATAAGGAGAAATCTATTTATGCAAAATACAAATCGAAAGGTTTTTGATAAATTATTATCAAAAACAAAAATATATTTAGGAATTATTTTTATATTATTAGTTATTATTTGTATAGAAAATGCCATTATGATTATACCATCTGTATTGATCTTTGTGGCAGTAGTAGCATATTCATATTATGCAAATAATAGAAGAAAAAGTGAAATATCAGAAACATTACAAGACTTAACGCTATCAGTAGACACAGCAGCCAAAAGTAGTTTAATTAATTCTCCATTTTCATTAATTATTATGGAATCAAATGGAAATGTTATATGGAGAAGCGCTAAATTTATATCTGAATTTGAAGGTGTTGATATTAATCAGTATATAACCAATTTAATAGAAGATATTAAGCTAGATATAAAAGAGACAGAAAAAGATGATTCAAAAGAAAAAGAAATTTCAAAACATATAGAATTAAATGATAAACACTATGAAGTATTAGGTAAGTTTGTTCATTCTAGAAAATATGATAAAAAACAAAATGATAAATATATGATGATGTTATATTTTATAGATGAAACAGAAATTGTGAAATTAAAAGAAGAATATAAAGATTCAAAATCTTGTGTAACGATTATCATGATAGATAATTATGAAGAAACAATGCAACAACTAGAAAGTGAAGAAAAACCACAAGTTATAGCAGAAATTGATAAATGTATCTATGAATGGACAGATAAAAGCAATGGTGTATTAATCAAATCTGACAGAGATCGATATGTCTATTTATTTGAACAAAGATATTTTGAAAAGGTAAAAGAAGATAAATTTAGCATTTTAGATAAAGTAAAAGATATCCAAACAAAAGAGAATGTGCAAATCACACTAAGTATAGCAGTATCAAATGATGGAATGACAGATAAAGAAAAATATAAATCAGCCCAAGCAGCCATGGATGTTGTACTAGGTCGTGGTGGAGACCAAGCGGTTATTAGAGAAAATGAAATCTATAAATTCTATGGAGGAAGAGCCCAAGAGGTAGAAAAAAGAACAAAAGTAAAAGCAAGAGTGGTAGCACATGCTTTAGAAAACTTGATAAAAGATGCAAGTAAAGTTATGATTATGGGACATACGAATCCAGATATCGATTCTATGGGATCCAGTATGGGGATTTATCGATTAGCTAAAAATTTAGGTAAAAAGGCCTATATTATAGATAGCAGTGAAACAAATACATTACAAAGTTTCAAGACAGACTTAGCAAAAGAAGCAGAATATGAAGACATATTAATTACAAAAGAAGTGGCTGAAGAAAATATTGACAAAGAAACATTAATTGTCATTGTGGATACACATAAAACAACATATGTAGAGGCACCAGAACTGTTAAAAAGAACAGATAAAATTGTGATTATCGATCATCATAGAAGAAGTGCAGACTATATAGAAAATGCAACATTAACTTTCCAAGAAGTATATGCTTCATCCGCAGCAGAATTGGTGACGGAATTATTACAATATGCAGAAGTAAGAGTAGATTTAAAAACCATTGAAGCAGAAAGTTTATATGCTGGAATTATGATGGATACAAAAAACTTTACATTTAAGACAGGGGTAAGAACTTTTGAAGCAGCAGCATATTTACGTAGATGTGGAGTTAATATTATTCGAGTAAAAAAATGGTTTCAAAGCAATTTGGATACATTTAATAAGATTGCGGGAATTGTAAAAAAAGCAGAAATTGTCAATGAAACCATTGCGATTGCAACATATGAAAAGAAAGATAAAGAAGCAAGTTTAATATGTGCAAAAGCGGCAGACGAATTATTGACAATTAGTGATATAACCGCATCATTTGTTATGGGAAAAGTAGGAAATAAAATTTGTATTAGTGGAAGGTCAATAGGAGATATCAATGTACAAGTTATATTAGAAAAGCTAGGTGGTGGGGGGCATATCACATTAGCAGGTGCACAAGTAGAAGGAATGACAATGGAAGAAACCAAACAAGAATTAATCAATAGAATTAATGAATATTTTTCAGAGATAGAAAATTAGATGTCGCATTGGGATCAGATCCCTATGCGACATATGTGTAGAGGAGGAATCAATATGAAAGTAATTTTAAAAGCAGACATAAAAGGGGTAGGAAAAAAAGATGAAGTGATTAATGCATCAGATGGATATGCAAGAAACTTTTTATTTCCTAAAAATTTAGCAGTAGAAGCCAATAAAGAAAATATGGCAAAATTAAAAGCAAAACAAGATTCTGCTAAATATCAAAAAAATCAAGAAAAAGAGGAAGCAATGAAAATAGCAGATAAATTATCTAAAATATTGTTAAAGATAAAAGTAAAAGCTGGAGAAAATGGAAAAATATTTGGAGGCGTATCTAGTAAAGATATTGCACAAGAATTATCAAAACAATATAGCATTGAAGTAGATAAAAAGAAAATTGACTTAAAAGAAACCATTAAGACACTTGGTGTTCACAATATTGAAATAAAATTATTTGAAGGTGTAGTGGGAAAACTAAGAATAGATGTTATTTCAGAATAAAAATAAACGTGTTTAGATCAATAGAAACATATAATATTTAAAATAAGAGTTTGTTATAATGAAAAAATCTATATATTAAGATAGATAGGTAAGATAAAAATAGATTTTTTAAATATAATAAAAAGGAAAGTACTGGAGGCTAGTAAAAATGGAGTTAGGAAAGGTACCACCACATGATGTAGAAGCTGAACAAGCTGTTTTGGGAAGTATGCTAACAGATAAAGATGCAGTTATTTCTGCCATAGAAGTTTTAAAAGAAGATGATTTTTATAGAACAGATAATAAGTCAATTTATGAAGCGATTATTAATTTATATAATCGAGCAGAGCCAATTGACATTATTACGGTTAAAGCAGAATTAGAATCTTTAGGAAAATTTGAACAAGTTGGTGGATTAGAATATTTAGCAAGCTTGCCAGATAAAGTTCCAACAACAGCAAATGCGATGAAATATATAAAAATTGTGGAAGAAAAATCGACTTTAAGAAATCTAATCAAAACAGCCAATGAAATTATCGAATTGGGATATGACCCAACAGAAGATGTATCAGATATTATGGAAGGCGCAGAAAAAAAGATTTTTAACATTATGCAAAACAACGATAAAAAAAGTTATTCACCTATAAAAGATATATTGGTAGATAGTTTTACTCAGTTGGAAGAATTATATAATCGAAAACAACATATTACAGGTGTACCATCTGGATTTACAGAATTAGATTATAAAACAGCAGGATTTCATGGATCAGATTTAGTTTTAATTGCTGCAAGACCAGCGATGGGTAAATCTGCATTTGCATTAAATATAGCAACAAATGCAGCAGTACGTGCGAATGTACCAGTGGCTATTTTCAGTCTAGAGATGTCAAAAGAACAAATGGTAAACAGAATTTTATGTAGTGAAGCCATGGTAGATAGTAATAAAGTCAGAACAGGAAAATTAGAAGAAGATGATTGGACAAAATTAGCAGGAAGTATAGGACCATTATCAGATGCAGAAATCTATATAGACGATACACCAGGAATATCTGTTATGGAAATTAGGGCAAAATGTAGAAAGCTAAAATTAGAAAAAAATATAGGAATGGTTGTTATCGACTATTTGCAGTTGGTACAAGGAAGTAACAGAAGAAATGGAAGCCGTGAACAAGAAATATCAGAAATTAGTAGGTCACTAAAAATATTAGCAAAAGAGTTAAATGTACCAGTCATCGCATTATCACAATTATCCAGAGCAGTGGAACAAAGACCAGACCATAGACCAATGTTATCTGACTTAAGGGAATCAGGAGCAATTGAGCAAGATGCTGATATTGTTATGTTTTTATATAGAGATGACTATTATAACCCGGATAGTGAGAAAAAAGATATTGCAGAAGTTATTATAGCAAAACATAGAGGTGGTTCTTTAGGAACAGTAGATCTTCTATGGTTAGGCAGTTATACAAAATTTGTTAATTTAGAAAAAAGATTTGATGACTAATTCTGTAAAATGTCTTCTATGACATCTTCAAACTAATTTGGTGATTAATTGTATTATTACTTTTGAGTAATAACAGCAATGAAAGTCAAGGTACAGACAACAAAATTCAACTAAAGTATAGTAAAATTAATCATATTGTTAAGCAAAAGAAGGTTTGGAAAATTAGGAAAATACAATTATTCTTAAGTTAAGAAAGGGACTAATTTTGAAGGAGAAACTATGGGAACAAGAATAAAAGAAGATTGCTATGTAAAAGCAATTAGAACAATACAAAAATACGAACTAATAAAGCAAGGAGACAAACTAGTTGTTGGTGTATCAGGAGGACCTGATTCCATGTGCTTGTTAGAGATTTTGAAAAGAATAAAATATCAAAGTTGCCAAAATGGCACGTCCCCTTTGGCAACATTTGATTTTGTTGTTGCACATGTCAATCATATGATAAGAGCAGAAGCAAAAGAAGATGAAGAATATGTGAAAAAATATTGTATAAAAAATGATATACAATTTTTCTCAAAAAGTATAGATGTTCAAAAAATAGCTAATACTAATAAAATCAGTATAGAAGAGGCAGGAAGAAATGTAAGGTATGAATTTTTTGATGAAATCTTACAAAGAATAAACGGTAATAAGATTGCGATTGCACATAATAAAAATGATAAAGTAGAAACCATGATGATGAATGCCTTACGCGGGTGCGGTATACAAGGATTAAAAGGAATAGAACCAATCACAGGAAAGTATATTAGACCACTTATCGAATGTGAAAGAAAAGAAATTGAAGAATACTGCAAAGAAAGTCATATAGAGCCAAGAATAGATAAAACCAATTTTGAAAATATCTACACCAGAAATAAAATTAGAAATATTGTGATTCCCTATATAGAACAAGAATTTAATCCCAATATTATAGAAACAATGGACAGGCTTTCTCATTTGGTAACAGAACAAGAAGCGTATATCCAAAAACAAGTTGAAATTGTGTATGGGAAAATCTTGATAGAAGAAAACATAACATTTCAACAAAATTGTGTAAATATGAAAAATATAGTAAATAAAAAAGATAAAAGTTGTGAAGAAACAGAAGAAACAATAGGAAACATAAAGAAAGGAACAGAAGAAATAGCGATACAAAAAAGAAATGAAGAAATTCCTCAGAATATAAATGAACAAGAATCCATTATATTAGATTTAAAAGAATTTAACAAACAAGAAAAGGTAATAAAATCAAATATTATTTTATATACTATAACAAGACTTTTTAACACAACAAAAGGAATTGAAAAGGTACATATAGAAGACATTATAAAATTATGTGCCAATAACATAGGTAATAAATTTTTAATGCCAAATAAACATTTAAAAGTTTTTATTAAAAATGGAAAAATAAAAATTTCTAAGGAAGTATAAGTAGCCGTAATAATTTGCAAAATGGATACAAATTGTAATAAAAAAGAAATACAAAAAACTATTGAAAAAGAAAAAACAATATGATAGAGTGCAAAAAGATAAGAAAGTGTGTGTTAGTGAAAGTAAACCTTTCACATATACATGCGAAAATACAAATAACATCAAGAACAAAGAGGAGGAATTATTTTGAAAAACGGAATCAAAACATTAGCCATGTGGTTAATCATCATTGTCATTTTTTTAGTCGTATTATCATCCATTGTAGAAAATAGTAATTCTAGACTGACTTATTCAGAATTAATGACAAACATTAACAGTAATAATGTAAAATCAATTGTGATTAATGCTGATGGGAAAACAGCAGAAGTTGAATTGAAAGATGATAATATAAGAAAAGAAACGAATATACCAGATATAGGGACTTTCATGACATATGTAGAAGAATTCATAAATAATGGAAACTTTACATTAGAAGAAAAATCAGAATCTATCTTTATGACATTACTTCCACTAGTAACACCATTTGCCATATTAATTATATTTATGCTTTTCTGGTTCTTAACAATGGGAGGTGCTAGTAGTGGAAACCCTGGAAGTAAAACCATGTCATTTGGAAAAAGTAAAGCTAGAATGATGACACCAGCAGAGAAAAATAGAATTACCTTTGAAGATGTTGCAGGTGTAGATGAAGAAAAAGAAGAATTAGAAGAAATTGTACAATTCTTAAAAAATCCAAAGAAATTTACAGATATGGGAGCCAGAATACCAAAAGGTGTTTTATTAGTTGGTCAACCAGGTACAGGTAAAACATTACTTGCAAAAGCAGTAGCAGGAGAAGCAGGTGTACCATTCTTTATTATTAGCGGTTCGGACTTTGTAGAAATGTTTGTTGGTGTAGGAGCTTCAAGAGTAAGAGACTTATTTGATCAAGCTAAGAAAAATGCACCATGTATTATTTTTATAGACGAAATTGATGCCGTTGGACGTCAAAGAGGTGCTGGACTTGGTGGAGGACATGATGAAAGAGAACAAACATTAAACCAATTATTAGTGGAAATGGATGGATTTGCAGAAAATGAAGGTGTTATTGTCTTAGCAGCAACCAATAGACCAGATGTATTAGATAAAGCATTATTAAGAGCAGGAAGATTTGATAGACAAATTGTGGTAGGATTACCAGATGTAAAAGCAAGAGAACAAATTTTAGAAGTGCATAGTAGAAAGAAAAGATTAGCAGATGATGTAGACTTAAAAATTATTGCGAAAAATACATCAGGATTTGCAGGAGCTGACTTAGAGAACATCTTAAATGAAGCCGCATTATTAGCAGCTAGAAGAAATATGAATGAAATTGGAATGAGAGAAATCGAAGATGCCATGGTAAAAGTAACCATGGGACCTGAAAAGAAAACAAGAGTCAGAAGTGAAAAAGAAAATAAATTAGTGGCTTATCATGAAGCAGGTCATGCCGTTGTCAGTCATTATCTAGAAACACAAGACCCTGTACATGAAATATCAATCGTGCCTAGAGGAATGGCAGGAGGATACACCATGTATAGACCAACAGAAGACAAAAACTTCATGTCAAAAACAGAAATGGAAGAAAATATTGTATCATTATTAGGTGGTAGAGTGGCAGAAGCACTTATCTTAAATGATATCTCAACAGGTGCAAGTAATGATATCGAAAGAGCAACACAAATTGCAAGAAGTATGGTAACCAAATATGGTATGAGTGAAAAAATAGGAGCATTAATGTTAGGATCTAGCCAAGACGAAGTTTTCTTAGGCAGGGATTTTGGACATACAAAAGAATATTCAGAAGAAACAGCAGCTATTATTGATGAAGAAACAAAGAGAATTGTGGATACTGGATATAATAGAGCAAAGAAAATATTATCTGACAATGTAGATAAACTACACAAAGTAGCAGGAATCTTACTTGAAAAAGAAAAAATTACTGCTGATGAATTTGAAGCAATTTTCACAGAATAATAAAATGTCGCATTGAGTTCATTTGTCAATGCGACATTGAAAACAGGAGATATATTAGAAAAAATGGGCTTTATTAAAGCTCAAAAAAGTAAAAATATTACGGACGTACGAGGTACGTCCATTTTTTTGTGGTATAGGAAAATGGCTTTTTCCTATACCACAAAAAACAACGTTGCACAGAAAAATTGCTACGCAATTTTTCGCGTCGACAAATCTTTACGCTTCTTTGAGAACTTAAATATATATAGTTAAGTTAGAAAAGTAGAGAAAAGTTCTCGCGAAGCGAGATTTGTCCCTTAAAAATAGAAACAAAAAATGGAATGATAAAATTTGAAATGAAAATGTCATAAAAATTTAATATAACAACAACGAAAATGCTAAAAAGACAAGCCGTAAGAAGAAAAGATATATGTTTACAGTTGCAAAGAAAAGTTGTATTTACAAGGGATAAAAAACTATATATAGTATAAGTAGGAAAAATTGTGTATAAAAGAAACAATGTTAGATAATGCATCATAAAAGTTATGTAATACAAAGTAAAAAGCAATCAAAAGGGAATCACAATATTTCAAGAAATAACAAAAAGGGAGGAAACTACACATGAAGAAGGGGATAAAGAAAGCAATATCTACCATAGCGATATTAACAATGACATTTCAAATAGGAATGCCAATGATACCTGGGGTACAAACAACAGTATTAGCAACAGAAACAACAAATTCGGTAGAAGAGGTACAAGAAAATATACAACCAACTGCTGATAAAGTAGGGACAACAGAATTATCAGAAAGTATAGATACAACAGAAACAGAAGAAATCTCAAGAAACTATGAAATCAAAGAAGAAGAAACTTGGGATATATCAGCAAATGGAGATGGAAGTGTTATAGCAAAATGGACATTAAAGGATAGAACCTTAACGATATCTGGAACAGGTGAAATGAAAAACTGGACAAGCACTTCAGAAGAAGATTGGCATGATACGCAGTATACGAATTTAATAGAAAAAGTAATTATTGATGAAGGTATAATAAATATAGGGGAAGAGGCATTTAGAGGATGTACTAGCTTAATAAGTATTAATATTCCAGAAGGAGTCATTCATATAGGGGAAAGTGCATTTTATGGATGTAGTAGTTTGGCAAGTATAGAAATTCCAGAGAGTGTAACAGGTATAGAAAGTTATGCACTTTCAAGATGTAGTAGTTTAACTAATGTTGATATCCCAGCAGGGGTAATAAATATAGCAAATAGTGCATTTGATGGATGTAGTAATCTAGAAAGTATAAATATAGATGAAAATAATAAATACTATATTAGTGAGAATGGAATATTATTTGATAAAGAAAAAACAGAAATTATATGTTATCCAGAAGGAAAGAAAGATATAAAGGAATATATCATTCCAGAAGGAGTAACAAGGATAGGAAGTAATGCATTTGGAGGATGTAGCAATTTAGAAAGTATAAAAATCCCAGAAGGAGTAATAAGAATAGGGGTTAGCGCATTCGAAGATTGTAGTAGTTTAAAAAGTATAGTAATACCAGAGAGTGTAACAAGTATAGGTGATTCTGCATTTGAAGGATGTAGCAGTTTAGAAGGTATAAATATCCCAGAGGGAGTAACAAGTCTAGAATATGATACATTTTTTGGATGTAGTAGCCTAAAAAGTATAAATATCCCAGAAAAAGTAAGAACTATAGAACATAAAATATTTTCTGAATGTAGTAGTCTAGAAAGCATAGAGATTCCTGAGGGAGTAACAAGTATAGAGCGTGAAGCGTTTTCTGGATGTAAAAGTTTAAAAAGTATAAATATTCCAGAAGGAGTAACGAGTATAGGAAGTGAAGCATTTTCTGGATGTAATAGTTTAGAAAGTATAAATATCCCAGAAGGAGTAACAAGCATAGGAAACGAAACATTTTCTGGATGCAATAGTTTAGAAAGTATAACAATTCCAGAAACAGTAATTAGTATAGAAAGTTATGTATTTTTTAGTTGTACTAGTTTAGAAAGTATAAATATCCCAGAAAGTGTAACAAGTATAGAAGATGATGTATTTAATGGGTGTAGTAGCTTAAAAAGTGTAAATATCCCAGAAGGAGTAACAAGTATAGGAAATGAAGCATTTTCTGGATGTAATAGTTTAGAAAGTATAAATATCCCAGAAGGAGTAACAAGCATAGGAAACGAAACATTTTCTGGATGCAATAGTTTAGAAAGTATAAATATTCCGGAAGGAGTAACGAGTATAGGAGATAGAGCATTTAATGGTTGTGCCTCTTTGTTAATCTATGTAAAAGCAGATACAGAAGGACATAAATATGTAGAAGAAAATAAAAAAGAATATATTTTAGAGGGAGAAACAACAAACATAGATACGACTTATAGAATTCAAGAAGAAGAAACATGGGATATATCAGCAAATGGAGATGAAAGTGTTATAGCCAAATGGACATTAAGTGATAAAACATTAACCATATCTGGAACAGGAAAGATCAAGGATTGGAGATATGAAAACCCAACAGAAGATTGGCATGATTCACAATATACAAATTTTATACAAAGAGTCATAATAGAGGAAGGGATAACATATATAGGAAATTATGCATTCGATAAATGTAGTAGTTTAAAAAGTATAGTTATTCCAGAGAGTGTAACAAGTATAGAGATAAGTGCATTTGAAAGTTGTAGTAGTTTAACAAGCATAACTATTCCAGAGGGAGTAACAAGTATAGGAAAGTATGCATTTAGAGGATGTAGTAGTTTAGAAAGCATAACTATTCCAGAGGGAGTAACAATTATAAGACAGAGTGCATTTTCAGGATGTAGTAGTTTAACAAATATAGAAATACCAAAAGGAGTAACGAGTATAGAAGATTATGCATTTTATGGATGTAGTAGTTTGACAAGTATAGAAATTTCAGAAGGAATAACAAATATAGGAGATAGAGCATTTAATGGATGTAGCAATTTGACAAGTATAGAAATTCCAGAAAGTGTAACAAATATAGGAAGTTTTTCATTTTTCGAATGTGGTAGCTTGGAAAGTATAAATGTTGATGTAAATAATATGAATTATGTATCTGAGAATGGAATTATATTTAATAAAGAAAAAACAGAAATAATAAAATATCCTGCAGGAAAGAAAGATTTAAAAGAGTATAATATACCAAGTACAGTGACAAGATTAGAAGAGTGTGCATTTGAAGGGTGTAGTAGTTTAGAAAATATAAAACTATCAGAAAAAGTCAAAAGTATAGGAGTTTATACATTTTTAAGATGTGATAATTTGAAAAGTATCAATATTCCAGAGGGAGTAACCAATATAGGTGATTATGCATTTGAAGGGTGTAGCAGTTTAACAAGTATCAATATTCCAGAGGGAGTAAACAATATAGGTGATTATGCATTTGAAGGGTGTAGCAGTTTAACAAGTATCAGTATTCCAGAGGGAGTAACCAATATAGGTGATTATGCATTTGAAGGGTGTAGCAGTTTAACAAGTATCAATATATCAGAAGGAGTAACAAGTATAGGAAGTGAAGCATTTTCTGGATGTAGTAGCTTAAAAAGTATAAATATACCAAAAGGAGTAACAAGTATAGGGAGTAGTGCATTTTTTGGATGTAGTAGTTTGGAAAGTGTAATTATACCAGAAAGTGTAACAAGTATAGAACGTGGTACATTTTCAGGATGTAGTAGTTTAACAAGTATCAATATATCAGAAAAAGTAACAAGTATAGAAGATGGTGCATTTTCAGGATGTAGTAGTCTAACAAGCATAATTATTCCAGAAGGAGTAACAAGTATAGGATATAGAACATTTTCTGAATGTGGTAATTTAAAAAGTATCACTATTCCAGAAAGTGTAATAAGTATAGGAGAAAATGCATTTTATGAATGTAGTAGTTTGGAAAGTGTCATTATCGGAAGAGGTATAGCAAATATAGGAGAATATGCAATTTCAAAGAATACTATTATATATACAAAATCAAATACAGAAGGCCATAGATATGCAGAAGAAGGAGAACAAGGATACATCATAGATGACATAGCGCCAACTATTACATTTACACCAAATGCAGGAGAAAATATACAAAAAGAATATAGCGTAAAGGTTGATGTACAAGACAATTTGGAAGAAGTAGGCATAAATGAAAATAGCTTAAAATATCAATGGACACAAAGTGAAACACAACCAACAAAAGAAAGCTTTATAGAGAGTTTTGAAAATGGACAAACAATTACAAAAAATACAGGAGACGGAGCATGGTATTTATGGATATATGCAGAAGATAATGTAGGAAATGAGACGACAAGAATAAGTGAAGCATTTTATTTTGATAATACAGCACCAACAGTAAAAGTAGAATATAGTACACAAAATCCAACAAAAGAAAATGTAACAGTAACCATCACATCAAATGAACAAATACAAAGTGTAACAGGTTGGACATTGTCAAGTGACAAAAAGACATTGACAAAAGAATATACTGAAAATACAACAGAAACCATAATGATAAAAGATCTAGCAGGAAACGAAACACAAGTAAGTGTAGAAATAAGTAATATAGACAAAAACTTACCAGAGACAACAATAGGAGACATCAATCAAGACGGAAAAATAGACGTAACAGATTTATTAATGTTAAAAAGACATATGGTAGCAGGAAATAGAACAGAATGGATACTAACAGGACAAGCTTTATCATTAGCAGACATGAATGAAAATGGAACAGTAGATATTACAGATATGTTAATGTTAAAAAGAGTGATTGTAGAAAATATATAAACAGACATAGAAGAGATACATAGGAATATGTTAGAAACATAAGAAACCTAAATGTTAAACCAATAGAGTTTAAGCATTTAGGTTTTTTATGGTATATATAGATCCGTTGAATCAAGTTTCAATGGATTCAAAGAGAAAACTATAAAATAACTTGTATTCCAACGAAAAATATAGTAGAATAAAAGCGAAAGAAATGTGAATAATGGATATAATATGTATAAATAAAAAGACAATAAAATAGAAAGGCAGGTGCTATAAAAAGATGGAAAAACAAGGAATTGGGATAGGAGAAAGTGATTTCAAAGGATTAAGAATCAGAAATAATTATTATATCGATAAAACAATGTATATAAAAGATATCATAGATGATGGAAGTAGAGTAATATTAGTAATAAGAGACAAAAAATCAAAAGAAATATTTGATATGAAAATGTTAAAAAGCTATTTTGATTGTAGACAAAAAAATAATAAAGAATTATTCAAAGAACAAAAAATATTAGAACAAGGAGAAAAATACATATCAAAATTAGGAGCATATCCAGTAATATATATATCATTAAAAAATGTTAAAGGAAAAAAATTTAAAGAAATGATGTTAGCACTAAAAAATGAATTTGCAAAATTATATAAAGAATATCTAGATATATTAGAAAACGAAAAAATATATGAATTTGATAAAGAAAAATTTAAAGCTATTTTAAATTTGGAAGCAAATGAAGTGGATATAATAAATGCTTTAAAGTTATTAATGAGATTGCTGTATCAAATTTATGAAATACCAATAATATTACTATTAGATGATTATGATATACCATTACAAAAAGCATATTTAAACGGATACTATCAAGAAGTCGAAAACTTTTTTACAAGATTATATATAGTAACTTTTAAAGACAACCCATTTCTTGAACGAATAATCATAACAGGTGAATGTAAAACGATAGATAAAAACAAATCTTCAGGAGGATATTGTTTTCGTATATATGAAATAACAGATAAGAGTAATACAGAAGTTAAAGGAAAAGATTATGAATATGATCCCTTGCTAGTAATCAATTATTATCAATAAACGTAGTTATACAAAAAATTTGAAATAAATAGATTAAAAAATCTAACAAAGAAGGTTTATACCTTCAAAGATAAAGAAGTGAAAATAGAAATGTATTAGAATAAAAGGTTAAAAAGAAAAAACTATACGGACGTACGAGGTACGTCCGTTTTTTTTGCCTAAAAACGAGAATAAAAAAATGGAATATGCAATATTAGAAATGAAAATGTCATAAAAATTTAATATAACAACAACGAAAATGGTAAAAAGACAAGCCGTAAGTGGATAAGAGGTAAGTTTAAATTAGGACTAAAACCTTATATTTACAAAGTATTAGAATATTTATATAGTATTAAATAGGATAAATAGGAAAAATGACAAAATGTTACTTAAAAAATGTAGAGATACTTGATCAAACGAAAGGAGAAATACACATGAAAAAGGGGATAAAAAAAGCAATATCAACCATAGCCATACTAACCATGACATTTCAAATAGGAATGCCAATGGTACCTGGGTTGCAAACAACAGTATTAGCAACAGATACAACAAATTCTGTAGAAGAAAAGCTAGAAGAAAATATACAACCAACTACTGATAAAGCAGGGACAATAGCATTATCAGAAAGTGCAGAAACAACAGAAACAGAAAAAATTTCAAGAAACTACGAAATCAAAGAGGAAGAAACATGGGATGTTTCTAAAAATGGAGATGGAAGTGTTATAGCAAAATGGACATTAAAGGATAGAACCTTAATGATATCTGGAACAGGTGAGATGAAAGATTGGACAAGTGATTCAAAAGAGGATTGGCATGATACACAATATACAAATGCGATAGAGAATGTAATTATAGAAGAGGAATTAACAAACATAGGAAGTTATGCATTTTCAAGATGTAGTAGTTTGAAAAATATAAATATGACAAAAGGAATCATATATATTGGACCATTTGCTTTTTATCATTGCAGTAGTATAAAAAGTATAGAAATTCCAGAAACCGTAAGAACCATAAATCAAGCTACATTTAATGGGTGTAGTAGCTTGGAAAACATAATGATTCCTCAAAGTATAACATCTATTGAAAGAGAAGCATTTGCAGGTTGTAGTAAATTAAAAAATGTAATCATTCCAGAAGCGGTAAAGGAAATAGGAGAACAAGCATTTTTTCGGATGCAAAAACCTAAACAATATAACAATTCCAGAAAAAGTAAAAAATATAGGAAATTATGCATTATATGGGTGTGATAGTCTAATAAGTATAGATGTCGATGAGAATAATGAAAATTATATAAGTGAAGACGGAATTTTATTTAATAAAGAAAAAACAGAAATCATAAAATATCCAAGTGCAAAAAGTAATATAAAAGAATATGTAATACCATCAACTGTAATAAGCATAAGAGAATATGCTTTTCAACAATGTGATAATTTAGAATATATAGAAATTCCAGAACAAATAACCAGTATAGGAATAGGTGCTTTTTATGAATGTACGAACTTAAAGAATATAAATATACCAAGTGGTATAACAATTATAGAGAACGGTACTTTTTATAGATGTACTAATTTGGAGAGCATTGAAATTTCAAACAATATCACAAGTATAGGAAAAAATGCTTTTTATGAATGTGTTAATTTAGAAAACATAAATATACCAGAAAGTGTAACAAATATAGGAGAAAGAGCATTTGGTGAAGATAATAGTCTAGTAATATTTGCAAAAGCAGATAGTATAGCACATCAATATGCAGAAGAAAATGAAATAGGATATGTGCTAGAGGGAGAAGCATTGAATGTAGCTACTAATTATGAAATTAAAGAAGAAGAAACATGGAATGTTTCAAAAGAGGAAGACGGAAATGTTATAGCTAGATGGACATTCGAAGATAGAACACTAATTATATCAGGGACGGGAGAAATGAAGGACTGGGATCCAGTTTCGGCAGAAGATTGGCACAACACACAGTATACAAAAATAATAGAGAATATAGTGATAGAAGATGGTATAACTCGGGATAGGAAATAGAGCTTTTCAAAATTGTTATCATTTGAAAAATATAGAAATCTCAAATACAGTAATTAGTATAGGAAATGAAGCTTTTTATGAATGTACGGAATTAAAAAATATAACTTTTTCTAGTAATATTACATTTGTAGCATATAATGCGTTTTTTGCATGTGACCAATTAGAGAGTATAAATGTAGATAGTGGTAATGCAAAATATACAAGTGAAAACGGAGTATTATTTAATAAAGGAAAAACAGAAATTATAAAATATCCAAGTGCAAAAAGTGATATCGCGGAATATATAATACCAGATACGGTAGTTACTATAGGAAGATATGCTTTTGAGGGATGTAGTAACTTAACAAGTATAAAAATACCAGAAAATGTAACAAGCATAGAGTATAGAGCCTTTGAAAGATGTAGTAGCTTAAAAAATATAAATGTGCCAAATAATATAACAAGTATAGAAGATGGAATTTTTAGAGAATGTACTAGTTTGCAAAGTATAGAAATTCCAGAACAGGTGACAAGTATAGGTGCATATGCATTCGAAGGATGTAATAATTTGAAAAGCATAAAAATTCCAGAAGGAGTAACAAGCATAGGAATTCAATCTTTTTCAAGTTGTAGTAGCTTAACAGGCATAGAAATTCCAGAAGGAGTAACAACAATAGAAGATTTTGCATTTGCTTGGTGTAGTAGTTTAATAAGTGTGAAAATACCAGAAAATATAGATAGTATAGGGGAAGGTGCATTTTATGATTGCATTAGTTTAGAAAGTATAGATATACCACAAAGTGTAACAAGTATAGGAACAAATGCAATTCCAGAAACAACAATTATTTATACAAATAAAAATACAGAAGGGCATAGGTATGCCGAAGAAAGTCAACAAGGATATATATTATTAATATATGAACAAGGAGATATCAATCAAAATGGAAAAATAGACGTAACAGATTTATTAATGTTAAAAAGACACATGGTAGCAGGAAATAGAACAGAATGGATATTAACAGGACAAGCTTTATTATCAGCAGACATGAATGAAAATGGAACCATAGATATTACAGATATGTTAATGTTAAAAAGAGTAGTTGTAGAAAATATATAAAAAGTTTGTAAGAAAACTTTCCATCAAATAATAAACAATCTGATAAACGAAAGGAGAAATACACATGAAAAAGGGGATAAAGAAAGCAATATCTACCATAGCGATATTAACAATGACATTTCAAATAGGAATGCCAATGGTACCTGGATTGCAAACAACAGTATTTGCAACAGATACAACAAATCTGGTAGAAGAGGTGCAAGAAAATATACAACCAACTACTGATAAAGCAGGGACAATAGCATTATCAGAAAGTGCAGAAACAACAGAAATAGAAGAAATCTCAAGAAACTACGAAATTAAAGAAGAAGAAACTTGGGATATATCTGCTAATGGTGATGGAAGTGTTATGGCAAAATGGACTTTAGAAAATAGAACATTAACCATATCTGGAACAGGTGAAATGAAACATTGGAACCAGGGTTCAACAGAAAATTGGCATAATACACAGTATGAAAATGCAATCGAAAAGGTAATTATCAATAAAGGAATAACTAATATAGGAGAATACGCATTTTACAAATGTAGTAGTTTAGAAACTATAGAAATTCCAGAAGCAGTAACAAGTATAGGATCTCGAGCATTTCATAATTGTAGTAGTTTAACAAGTATTAATATTCCAGAAGGAGTATCTAGTATAGAATGGTATGCATTTTATGGATGTAGTAGTCTGAAAAGTATAACGATTCCAGAGAGTGTAACAGATATAGAAAATTATGCACTTTCAGGATGTAGTAGTTTAATCAATGTTGATATCCCAGCAGGGGTAATTGAAATAGAAAATAGTGTGTTTTATGGATGTAGTAGTCTAGAAAGTATAAATGTAGATGAAAATAATAAATACTATATTAGTGAAAAACGGAATATTATTTGATAAAGAAAAAACAGAAATTATTTGTTATCCAGCAGGAAAGAAAGATATAAAAGAATATAATATTCCAGAAGGGGTAATTAGTATAGAAGATTATGCATTTTCAGGATGTAGTAGTTTAACAAGTATAGAAATACCTGAAACTGTAATACATATAGGATTTTCAGCATTTTATGATTGTAGTAGTTTGGCTAGTACCAATATCCCAGAAGGAGTTACAAGTATCACAGGCACTGCATTTGAAGAATGTAGTAGTTTAATAAGTATCAATATCCCAGAAGGAGTTACAAGTATAGAGGATAGCACATTTTCAGGATGTAGCAGTTTAGAGAGTATAAATATTCCAGAAAGTGTAACAAGTATAGGAGGAAGTGCATTTTCAGGATGTAGTAATTTAGAAAGTATAAATATTCCAGAAGGAGTTACAAGGATAGGATGGCGTGCATTTTATAAATGTAGTAGTTTAGAAAGTATAACAATTCCAGAAGGAGTAACAAGTATAGAATATGGAACATTTTCAGGATGTAGTAGTTTAAAAAGTATAGTTATTCCTAAAGAAGTAACAAGTATAGGAGATGATGCAATCCCTAGAATAGCAGTTATATATGTACAGGCAGATAGTGAAGGACATAGATATGTAGAAGAAAATAAAATTGGATATATTTTAGAGGGAGAAGCAACCAATATAGATACGACTTATAGAATTCAAGAAGAAGAAACATGGGATATATCAGTAAGTGGAGATGGAAACATTATAGCTAAATGGACTTTAGAAAATAGAACATTAACAATATCTGGAACAGGTGAGATGAAAGATTGGAGTTTCAATTCGAAAGAAGATTGGCATAATACACAATATATAAATGCAATAGAAAAAGTAATGATCAATGAAGGCATAACCAGTATAGGTGATTATGCATTTTCAGGATGTAGTAATTTAGAAAGTATAAATATTCCAGAAGGAGTAACAAGTATAGAATGGTATGCATTTTATGGATGTAGTAGTTTAACAAGTATAGATATTCGAGAAAGTGTAATAAATATAGGATTAGATACATTTTACGGATGCAGTAGTTTAGAAAGAATAAATGTAGATGAAAATAACACAGATTATATAAGTGAAAATGGAATCTTATTTAATAAAGAAAAAACAGAAATTATTTGTTATCCTGCGGGAAAGAAAGATACAAAAGAGTATATTATACCAGATAGTGTAACCAATATAGGAAGGCGTGCATTTTATGAATGTAGTAGTTTAGAAAGTATAATTATTCCAGACGGTGTAACAAGTATAGGAGAAAGTACATTTAGAGAATGTAGTAATTTAACAAGCATAACAATTCCAGAAGGAGTAACAAGTATAGGATGGTATGCATTTGATAGATGTAGTAGTTTAACTAGTATTAATATTCCAGAAGGAATAACAAGTATAGGAAGGTATGCATTTTATGAATGTAGTAGTTTAGAAAGCATAGTTATTCCAGAGAGTGTAACAAGTATAGGTAGTAGTGCATTTTCAGGATGTAGTAGTTTAGAAAGTATAATTATTCCGGAAGGGGTAACAAGTGTAGAATATAGTGCATTTTATGGATGCAGTAGTTTAACAAACATTACTATTCCAGAAAGTGTAGTAAAAATAGAAGATTATGCATTTTCCGGATGTAGTAATTTAAAAAGTATAACGATTCCAGATAGAGTAACTAGTATAGGATATCATGCAATAGCGGAAACAACAATCATTTATACAAAATCAAATACTGAAGGACATAGATATGCAGAAGAAAATCAACAAGGATATATATTATTAATATATGAACAAGGAGATATTAATCAAAATGGAAAAATAGACGTAACAGATTTATTAATGTTAAAAAGACATATGGTAGCAGGAAATCGAACAGAATGGATACTAACAGGACAAGCTTTATTATTAGCAGACATGAACGAAAATGGAACAGTAGATATCACAGATATGCTAATGTTAAAAAAAGTGTTAGTAGATGAAATGTAACAAAAATGTAATAAAAGCTATAAAACAGACAACAGTTGAAGTTTCTCATTTTCCAGTACAGGAGAATAGAAAATATATTATGAATACTTGAAAAAAAAATAAAAATATGTCAAAATTAATATATAAAAACTTAAAAAATGGGGGAATATAAATGAAAAGAATAAAGTTAGCAGTGATAATAACGATTTTGTGCATAGTATTTACTATGATAGCTCCAAAATCATATGCAGCAGACGAAAGTTTTGAATTGCAATTGGAAGCATCATCTACTACATTGAATCCAGGTGATAGTTTCTCAGTAGATATTATTATAGATAATATGAATATTACAAGTGGTGATCAAGGAATTGGTGCTTATCAAGCTAAAATTATTTATGATGCAAATGCATTAGAGTTAGTTAATGTTACACCAGCTACAGGATGGGAAGTTTTAGAAAACGAAGGTAATATGGTAGCAAATACTAGTAATGCAGAAGTAGTTACAGAAAGAACACATACAGCAACAATCAATTTTAAAGTGTTAGATAATGTAACTTTTGGGGATACAACAATTTCTTTAGAAAGTGTACAAGGGTCTTCAGGAACAACGACAATTGATGGAACAGGAATATCAGAAGTAGTGAGTATAGAAGAAGAAAGTACAAATCCACCGATAGATGATAATGATCCAACAGATGATGACGATAATCCACCAGCAGACGATGATAATCCATCAGATGATAATAATAATCCTTCAACAGATGATGACAATCCATCAGACAACACAGGTGATAATGATAACACACAAGGAGGAAGTACGACAAATAGAAACCAAATAGGTACATCATCAAATATGAATCAAAGTACAACATCTAATAGAGTATTACCATATGCAGGAATTAGAAATGCCATTATCATAGCAATTGGTGTATCAATTGTAGCAGCAGTTGTATTTTTTATAAAATATAGAAGAGCAGTGTAAAATATAAAAGAAAGTAGCAAATGATATTGCTATTTTCTTTTTTTTAGGATACAATAAACATACAAAAGAAAAAATAAGATAGAGGAATGGATATGAAAGATTATTATGGAATATTAGAAGTAAATGAAAAGGCATCACAAGAAATTATAGAAAAAGCATATAAAACATTAGTAAAAAAATATCATCCAGATTTATATTCATCTGTTGAAAAAAGAGAAGCAGAAAAAAAGCTTAAAGAGATTAATGAGGCATATAATATCTTATCAGATAGTTTTTTAAGATCACAATATGACTTAGAATTACAAAAAGAAAGAACTCGTGTACAGACAAGTCAAAATACATCCAGGGAAAACAATCAAAATTATCAACAAACGATAACTCGACAACGAAATGAGAATATATCAGGAAATAAAAGAAAAAAGAAAAAAACAGAATATGTAAGAAATAAAAGTAATGTTGGAACTATATTTGGACTTGTGGATTTAGTAAAAGATTTATGGGCAAATAAACCAGAAAAAACAGAAAGAAGAAAAATGAATCAAACAGATTGGTTAGCAATAGGATTAACCATTGTGGCACTTCTTATCATTGGTGTTATCTTATGGTTTATACCATTTACAAATGGTTGGATGAGACAACTATTATTTGAAAATCCAATATTTAACTTTATAGGCGGTTTATTTTCTTAATTTAAAAATAATTCTATTGACAACTAAGAACCAATAAGGTATAATATATATCGTTGAATAAGGGTTATCCCAACATACAGTTTTCGTATGACCGGAAGGAGGGGAATTTAAATGTTAGAAATTAAAGTTAATAATGGTAATATAGAAGATGCTCTAAAAAGATTTAAGAGACAATGTGCTAGAAATGGAGTATTACAAGAAGTTCGTAAAAGAGAGCATTATGAAAAACCTAGTGTAAAAAGAAAGAAAAAATCTGAGGCAGCAAGAAAAAGAAAATTTTAATACATATAAAAGCGGGGTATTAATAAAAGTTAATATCCCGTTTTTTCGTTATCAAAATAAAATGTATGATTAAAAATTATAAAAAATATAATAGTAAAGCGAATATTGTGTTATAATATGATACATAATAAAAAGAAATTCGGAAAATTGATTTTGATATATCATATACAGGGAGATAAAACATATCAAATATCAAGGAAAGGAGATATATGAATTATACAAAAAAAGAAATAAAAAAAGGAATCAAACTTCATATTTTAAATACAGATAAGTTTAAAACAAATTTAGTAGCCATATTTTTGACAACAAAATTAGAAAGAGAAACAGTAACAGCAAATGCACTCATTTCAGCTGTGCTAAGGAGGGGAAGCAATACATTAAAAACACAAGAGGAAATTAGCAAACAATTAGAAGAATTATATGGTGCAAGTTTTGACTGTGGTATTGATAAAACAGGAGATAACCAAGTACTAAAATTCTATATAGAAACTGTAAATGATACATTTTTACCACAAACAAATGAAACCATATTAAAAAAAGCAATCGAAAATATTTTAGATATTATATTAAATCCATTAATTGAAGACAATGGATTTAAAAAGGAATATGTAGAACAAGAAAAAAACAATATGAAACAAAGAATAGAAGGAAGAGTGGATAATAAAAGAAGATATGCATTAGATAGATGTATTGAGGAAATGTACCAAGGAAAACCATTTGGATTATATCGATTTGGATATGTAGAAGATTTAAAAGATATCAATGAGAAAAATTTATATGAAAGATATAAACAATTAATAGAACAATGTAAAATAGACATTTTTGTTTCAGGAAATGTAAATGAAGAAGTAGCAAATATCATAGCAGAAAATCAAAATATAACAAATTTAGAAGAAAGAGAACCTATCTATAATCAAGAAAGTGAAAAAAATACAGTTAAACAAGGTGAAAAAATAGAAACAATGGATGTAATGCAAGGAAAATTAGTAGTCGGTTTAGATGTAAATTCACAAAGCGAAGATGAGAAATATAATGTTATGATATATAATACAATCTTAGGAGGAAGTGCAAATTCTAAAATATTTCAAAATGTTAGAGAAAAAGCAAATTTAGCTTATGAAGCTAGTTCTAGATATTTTAAATATAAGGATAATATATTCATAAATTGTGGAATAGAAATTTCAAATTATGAAAAAGCATTAAATTTAATAAAAAAGCAATTAGAAGATATGAAAAATGGAAATTTTACTGAAGAAGAAGTAGAAAATGCGAAGAAAGCAATTATATCATCCATAAAGACGATAGATGATGAACAAGATACAAGTATTACGTATTATTTTGGACAAGAAATGTCTGGAAATCAAAAATCAGTAGATGAATATATAGAAAGAATAGGAAAAGTGACAAAAGATGATGTTGAACAAGTGGCTCATAAAGTAGAGATCAACACAATATATTTTTTAAGAAATTAATGATGATAGGAGAAAAATAAATGCAAGTGATAGAAAATTCAAAGGTAAAAGAAACATTATATTTAGAAAAATTAGAAAATGGCTTAACAGTCATGGTGATTCCTAAAAAGGGAATGAAGAAAAAATATATGATATGGGGAACAAATTATGGTTCAAATGAAAATGTATTTATTGTTCCTGGAGAAAATACAAAAACAGAAGTGCCAAATGGTATTGCTCACTTTCTAGAGCATAAATTATTTGAACAAGAAAATGGTACAAATAGTTTAGATACCTTAACTGCTTTAGGTGTAGATGCAAATGCTTTTACAACAAATGATATGACTGCATATTTATTTGGTTGTACAGATAATTTTTATCCAGCGATGGATGAGTTAATGGATTATGTACAAAATCCTTATTTTACAGATGAAAATGTTGAAAAAGAAAAAGGGATTATAGGACAAGAAATTATGATGTATGATGATTCTCCAGATTGGAAAGTATATCTAAATACTATGCAAATTTTATATCATAATCATCCAGTAAAGATTGATGTTGTTGGAACCATTGATTCGATTAGTAAAATAGATAAAGAAATTTTATATAAATGTTATCATACATTTTATAACTTATCTAATATGGCAATTGCTGTTTGTGGAGATTTTGAACCTGAAAAAATGCTAGAAGAAATTAAGAAAAGATTAAAAGAAAATAAAGTAGAGGGAAACATACAAACATTTTATCCAGAAGAACCAGATACGATTGTAAAAGAAAAAATAGAACAAAAAATGGAAGTCAGTAGACCTATGTATACAATTGGTATAAAAGTGAAACCGACAGACAATCCAGAAGAAATGGTAAAAAGAGATATTGCTATTCAAATATTATTAGAGCTATTAGTAGGAAAAAGTTCTAGATTATATAAAGAATTATATAATAAAGGAATCGTTTTTGGAGGAATTGGAGCAAATTATGAATTTTCAGAAAATTATGCACATGTACTAATTTCAGGACAATCAAACGAACCAGAACAAGTGTATAGTAAAGTAAAAGAAGAAATCAATAGACAAAAACAAGAAGGGATTTCTGAAGCAGACTTTCAAAGAATCAAAAAGAAATTATATGGAGAATATGTAAAAGATTATGATGATGTTGAAAGTATTGCCAATATGTTTTTAGCAAATTATTTTATGGGAATCAATAGTTTTGAATATTTAAATCAAATAGATGCAATAGATGTAGAATATTTAACACAGGTGTTAAATGATGTATTTAAAGAAGAAAAAATGGTGATTTCTATTGTCAAAAATTAAAAAAAGAAATCATAAAAAATAACACAAAAAAACAGTATTAAAATAAGAAAAATAATAATACTGTTTTTTTCTATTTTTTAGTGTCGAAAATTGTAAAAATCCGTCATACGAAACTTGACAAAAACAAGTGAAATTGCTTGACTGAGAGATTTTTGTGTGTTAATTTATAAATATACAGAAGATAAATTAGGAAGAAGGAGAGATAAAAATGTTAAATGATGAAATTTGTAAATTACGAGATAAATTGAATAAGAGTATAGAAGAAGGAAAGGATTATCATATTATTTATAAGATTAGTGTAGAACTTGACGAGTTAATTGCGTCTTATTATAATAAAGATAATAAAAAAAAACCGGTAATGATGTGGATTTAAAAAAATAATTCCCTGCAATGTTTTGTTGTGGGGAATTTTTTTCAAACCACTTGAAAAAAAGTCTAAAATAGTATATAATTTTTTGCCAAGTGAGAGGTAAAAAAATTATGGAAATAAATAAACATATCATAGATAATTTATGTGAAGATGCAGGAGCATCTAGAACAAGGAAAGCACATGAATATAAAGAAGAGGGAAGAGTAGATATTATTGATTTTGAATATCAAAACCCATTAAATTTTGAAATAAAAGGAAGTGTGTATGGAAATGAAGAATACCATACATATATTCTTGTAAAAAATGGAGAAGTAGAAGATATTACATGTGATTGTCCAGATTATTATAATCATTATGGGATTTGTAAACATACATTAGCGATGGTATTAGATTTTGCGGATAATGACTCCCATAAAGAAAAAAGAGCATATTCTGAAAATGAGAATATAGTAGAAGTAGAACATGATTCACCTTCAAGTTATGATAAATATAGAGGATTTAAACAAATTGTCAATATCTTTTATAATGAGGAAATTGAAGGAATTGATGAAGAAGAAACAGAATTAAAAGAACAAGGAACAATAAAATTAGAACCTGAAATTTTTTATGATAAATTTACAGGAGATATGAAGATTGAATTTAAAGTAGGAAATAAAAGAATGTATAAAATCAAAAATTTATCAGATTTTTATACAAGAATGTTAAATAAAGAACTATATCGCTATGGACAAAAATTACAATTTGTTCATACAAGAGAAAGCTTTGAAAAAGAAAGTTTACCATTACTAGACTTTTTAATGAAATATGCAGAAATTATTAAATATGCCAATTCGAATTCTAATAGTAATTATCGATTCTATGGAAATGCTTTAAGTGAAACCAGCATTATTTTAAGTAATAGTGGAATGGATGATATATTTGAAATATTAAAAGGCAAAAAGATAAGTTTTCAAAGAGAATACAAACAAACAGAAATTGAATTTACAGATGAACAACCAGATATTCAATTTAAACTAAGAAAAATAGATGAAGATAATTATGAAATTGTTCCAAATGTTGAGATTTATAAAATTTCTATGATAAAAGGAAAACTATACAAATACATCTTAGACGAACATAAATTATATCGTTGTAATAAAAAATTTGAAAAAGCAAATTTAAAATTGTTAGAAATTTTTAGGCAAAACTATATGACAGAAGTAAAATTAGGAAAAGAGGAATTGTCACAGTTATTTTCTGTAATCATTCCAAAAGTAAAAAATGCGATAAAGTTAGAAAATATTTCTGAAGAAGAAATTGAAAAATATAAACCAAAAACATTGATAACAAAAGTATATCTTGATTTTGATAATCATGACTATTTGGTAGCAGATGTCAAATTTTGTTATGATCATCAAGAATTTAATCCATTAGATGAAAAACAAAAAATAGAAATACCAAGAAACATGATAAAAGAAACCAAAGCCCTAAATATTTTCAGAAAAACAGGATTTATGTTAGATGTCAGAAATTTAAGATTTATCTTACCAGATAATGATAAAATCTATCAATTCTTAACACAAGACATTAACTATTATATGCAAAATTTTGAAGTCTTGGTAACAGAAAATTTTAAGAAAAAACAAATCAGACAACCTAAAATGGGAACAATCGGGGTAAAAATAGAGAATAATTTATTATCTATTGATTTAAACAATTTAGATATAGATATCAAAGAACTAGAAAAAATTATGCAAAAATATAATTTAAAGAAAAAATATTATAGATTAAAAGATGGAAGTTTCTTAGAATTAGAAGATAATAAAGAATTAGATTTTATTGATAAATTGGTTACTGGTATGGATATTGAATATAAAGACTTAGAAGAGGGAGAAGTTAACCTTCCTATGTATAGAAGTCTATATTTAGAAGAACTACTAAAAGGGGCAAAAGGAAAACAAGTTATCAAAAATGATAATTATAAAAATATTGTCAATGAATTAAATAAAGATAATGAAAACGATAAAATTAAAGTACCAGAAATACTAGAAAATACCCTAAGATATTATCAAAAAATCGGATTCAAATGGCTAAAAACATTAGATAAATATAAATTTGGTGGCATATTAGCAGATGACATGGGACTAGGAAAAACAGTACAAATGTTATCGATTATTATAGATTATGTACAAAATACGCCAAAAGAAGAAAGAAGGACAAGTATTGTTATATCACCAAGTTCTTTAGCACTAAACTGGCAAAATGAAGCAGAAAAATTTACAGGAGAATTGCGTACACTTGTTATTAATGGTACATTAGCAGAAAGAAAAAGAAAAATTGCAGACATGGAAAATTATGATTTAGTCATTACTTCTTATGATTTATTAAAAAGAGACATAGATTTATATAAAGATAAAAATTATCAATTTCGATATATGATTGCAGATGAAGCACAATATTTAAAAAATAGTAATACACAAAATGCAAAATCTATAAAGAAAATTAGTGCAGATACGAGATATGCTTTAACAGGAACACCAATTGAAAATTCTTTAGCAGAACTATGGTCAATATTTGATTATATTATGCCTGGATATTTATTTTCATATAAGAAATTTAAAACCCTTTATGAAACACCAATTGTGAAAGAAAATAGTACACAAGCATTGAACAAATTAAAAATGTTGATAGAACCATTTATTTTAAGAAGAACGAAGTCAGAAGTATTAACAGAATTGCCAGATAAAACAGTAACAGTTTTGAATAATGAAATGGAAGAAGAACAAAAAAATCTATATGTTTCATATTTAGCTCAGGCAAGAGAAGAAGTGGCAGAAGAAATTAACTTAAATGGTATTGAAAAAAGCCATATTAAAATATTGGCCGTTTTGACAAGATTGAGACAAATTTGTTGTCATCCAAGCTTGTTTATTAAAGATTATACAAATGGAAGTAGTAAATTAAATCAGTGTATGGAAATTGTAGAAGATGTTGTAAAAGGTGGGCATAAAATATTATTGTTTTCTGGATATACATCTATGTTTCCAATCATTGAACAGGAATTACAAAAATTAAACATAAAATATTTTAAATTGACTGGAGCAACAAAAGTGGATGAAAGAATGGATTTAGTAGATGAATTTAATGAGAATCCAAATATTAAAGTATTTTTAATATCTCTAAAAGCTGGAGGAACAGGTTTAAACTTAACAGGAGCAGATATGGTAATACATTACGACCCATGGTGGAACTTATCCACAGAAAACCAAGCGACAGATAGAGCATATAGAATTGGACAAAAAAATAATGTGCAAGTATATAAATTAATTACGAAAAATTCTATAGAAGAAAAAATCTATGAATTACAACAAAAGAAGGCAGAATTGATTGATAATATGCTTAGTACAAAGACATCATTTATTAATACATTATCTAAAGAAGATATTATGCGATTATTTGAAGAATAAAGAAAGGATAAAGGTATGAAAGATTATATAACAATCATAGGTGGAGGTCTAGCAGGATCAGAGGCTGCGTATCAGATTGCAAAAAGAGGTATAAAAGTAAAATTATATGAAATGAAACCAATGAAATTTTCACCAGCACATAGTAATCAAAATCTGGCGGAGATTGTGTGTAGTAATTCCTTTAAATCTAATTTACTAACCAATGCATGTGGATTATTAAAAGAAGAATTAAGAAGATTAGACTCCTTGCTAATCAAAATAGCAGATGAAACAAGCGTACCTGCTGGACAAGCATTAGCAGTGGATAGGAAAGTGTTTTCAGAAAAAGTAACAAAGGCGATTGAAGAAAATGAAAATATAGAGGTTATACATGAAGAAATTACATATATAGAAGAAATAGCAAAAGAAGGAATTGTGATTATCGCCACAGGACCATTAACATCAGAAGGATTGGCAAAAGATATTCAGAAAATAACAAGTCAAGATAAGTTATACTTTTATGATGCAGCAGCTCCAATTATTAATAAAGATAGCATTGACTTTAATATTGCTTTTTATGGAGATAGATATGCACAAGAAAAGAAGAAGGAAGAGAGTATAGATGATTGGAAAAAACGTTTAGAAGAGGAAAAGGAAGAACAAAGCTATATTAATCTTCCTATGAATCAAGAAGAATATGAAAATTTTGTAAAAGAATTAGTCAATGCAGAAGTCGTGACTCTACATGATTTTGAAAAAAGAGAAATTTTTGAAGGATGTATGCCAATAGAGATTATGGCAAAAAGAGGACTAGATACTTTAAGATTTGGTCCATTAAAACCAGTGGGATTTGATGATCCAAGAACAGGAAGAAGACCATATGCTGTTGTACAATTAAGACAAGATGATAAGCAAGCAACGATGTATAATATGGTTGGTTTTCAAACTAATTTAAAATATGGAGAGCAAAAAAGAGTATTTTCTATGATACCAGGATTAGAGAATGCCGAATTCATAAAATATGGTGTGATGCATAGAAACACCTATATTAATTCTACAGAATTGTTAGATGAAACATATCATTTAAAAAGTAATTCTAACATCTATTTTGCAGGGCAAATTACAGGAGTGGAAGGATATGTGGAATCCATTTCTTCTGGTATGGTGGCTAGTTTAAATGCTATTCAGCAATTCAGAAATGCAAAAGAAGCATGTGAAAAATGTAAAATGACTTTTTCAGAATATACCATTATTGGTGCATTAGCCCAATATATTTCAACTTCAAATACAAAATTTCAACCAATGAATGCCAATTTTGGAATTTTACCAGAACTAGAAGGAAAGAGGATAAAAGATAAAAAAGAAAGATATATGAAATTAGCAGAGAGAAGTTTAGAAAACATAGAAAATTTTTCATAAAAAGATTGAGAAGTATTCGCTTTATCTGTATAATAAAAGTATAGGATAATGATAAAGGAGAAAAAATATGGAAGATTATAAAAGTAGTCCAGAAACGGATAATTTAGAATCTATGAATATGTTTAATAGACTGAATCCAGCAGTCATAGATGGACTAAAAAGAACTCTTTCAAAATTAGATGAACAAGCATCAGATTTTAAAGAAAAAGTAGAAAATATATTAAGACAACTTCTAGAAATGCAATATAAAGATTTTATATCTGATTGGAAAATAACAAATGAAGGAAAACAAATTACAGAAGGGGAAAGACTAGTATATCTTCAAAAAATTATTGATGTTACTTTAGAAACGATAAAAGGAATAAAACGGTTTGTCTTTAAATACAGCTATTAGAGATGAAATGGACAATTGGAGTAGTGATGAGCAGTATTGTACTTATCTTATGGCCAATGTTATACCAGAGATTTTAGAATCTATAGATAAACCTATATGCATATCCTGGTTACGACAGTTTAGTGATAATTTAAAACGACACTTACACAATGAGAAAAGTTTATTATATTTTATTTATAAAAAGGAGAGAGGTTTACCTGCTAAAGAAACATTTCCATTTACAACAACAATTGAAGAAGCTGAAAAACAATTAGAACGAGTACAACTAAAAATTCAAAGAGCGATATATATGCGACAAAAACTACGAGAACTTGGTATAGAAGTAGAAAAAACAATGGAGATAGATGAAGAAGATATACTTGAAAGTATGCCTGAAAATTTAGTTATTATAGGACACCATGATGTAGAGCAAGGAGAAGAAAAAGCTTTAGAAGAGGAAGACATGGAATTAACAGGACAAACAATTCCACCACTAAGAACAGAAGAAGAGTATGTTGAAGAACTAAAAAATATAGAATTAGAAATGATAAAAGTAGAAAGAAATATAGAAACAAAGCGACATTTTATATTTGGAAAAAGGGGAAAAAATCAAGAAGATGAAGGAAAAGAAGATATTACAGAAAAAATGATGCAAATGTATTTAGAACTAAGCGAAGTGGCAGATGTTACCAAAACAAATAAAATACAACATATATATAATCGAATCATTAGAAGTTTAAAAAGAATGCCAGATATAGATGATAGTAAAATTCCACCAACATTAAAAGAAATGGTAGTTCAGAGAGTAGAAACACCATTACCTAATGCTGGAAATGTAGATGGTAATATTGAAATTAGAGAGACGCAAAGAACAGGTGAAAATGTAGGAGAAGATGGTCCATCAATGAAATAGTTGTATTTTATGCGATGAAAATAATGTCACATATTCAGAGCAATATAGGTAAATTTACATAAAATATACATAAATATTGAAAAATTGGAAAATATATGGTATAATAGAAGAGTAGTTTATAATAAGGAGAGATGTTATATGGATATTTTAACAGAAGATATGAAAAAAGAATTAAAAGAAAAATTTAAAGCGTTAGACATAAATGATGAGCATTTTCAAGAAAAAGCACAAGCCATTATTGATGAAGCTATAATAGGAAATAAGGACAAAATAGGTGAAACAGTTGTACAAAAAACAGCTGAAGAAGCATTAGAAGAAGAAAAAGAAGGTTTTAATGAACTTGAACAATTAATGAGTGAAGGTGTATTAGAAGACATTCAAGACACAGAATTAAAAGATAAATTGGAAAAGCAAGCTACTCATAAAATAATTGATGAAGTAGCAGAAAAAGCTTCATTGGAAGCAGCAGGTTTTTTAAGAGAACCAAATAAAGAAACAACAATAGAAGATATTGTAGAAGAAATATTAAAACAACTAGAAGAAGTAGTTGAAGAAAAAAAGCAAGAAATTGAAAAAAAGATACAAAAAAATGAGGATATGCTTGGAAAAGTTCAAAAAAGAGAACAATTAAGAGCATCTAAAGTAAAAGTTGGAAATTTACATCAAAAAACAAAAAATTATAAAGGTGATGAAGGAAAAAAATTAAATAAAAATGTCGAAGCAGCGATTACAGATTTAGACAAGCAAATAGATGCTTTAGTAAAAGCAACAACTGTTGATGGAAATGAGTTACAAAGTGATGCATTAGAAGAAGAAAAACAAAAATTAACAGAAGAAAAGAAAAAATTAGAAGATATGTCTAAATTCTTAAAAGAAAAATATACAAAGGATCATTCAAAAGAAGCTAGTAAAGTGATTCTTGTAGATGAAATAAAACAAAAAATGGCTGGAATCAAATATGGAATGGGTCCTAATGCATTAATAAAACAATGTGAAGGATTAACAATACTTCGTCAAGAATATTTGAAAAAAGGTTTTTCAGAGGAAGAATTAACTAGTATCTTTAAAGGGATACCATTAGAATTAGAAGAATTAAAAACATCAGAAAATGCTGAAGGATTAGCAGCAGTTGGACAAACAAATCAGATAAGAAGATTATATATGAACTTATCTAATAAGGAAGCTCCAACAGAAGATGACAAAAAAACGATACAAAAATGTAAAGACGGCTTTGATGATAGAAAAGAGCGTATAGAAAACATTTGCGAAGGCTATGAAATTTTACCATTAAAAACAGAAGAGGAATATATAGAAGAATTAGAAGCTATGGAAGAAGATGCAAGATCAGAAGAAGGAATGCTCTTTAATAAAGGTAAAAAAGCGAAAGAAGTAGCTTCAAAGACAAGAGCATTGAAAGTTGTTTTAGCGGAAATTTTAAGAGCAACAAAAACAAAAGGAATACAAGAAGCATATGCTAGAGTAAGAAGTGCATTACAAAGAAATAAAACTATAAAAGCAAAAGATATTCCAGAAGAACTAGTAAAACCTGAAAAGAAAGATGTACGTAAAGAAGTAAAAGTTGGAGAAACTCCAAAGCCAAAGGCTGGAAAAGAAGGAGAAAAAGGAGAAGAAACGAAAGGTACAGAAAAAGGAACTAAGCCAAAAAAACCAGATACAATGGGTGATGAAGAAGAAGGCGATGAAGGTTATGGACATGATGATTAGATATTAAGCGAATGAATAAATGATAGAAAGGGCATCCTGAAATAGGATCCCTTTTTCATGCACAAAAAAGAACCCCACCCGACAAGAACGAATCTTGTCAGATGGGGGTTCCCTGGTCCGAGGTGTGAAGGGGTTATGCACTTGCATCACCACCTTCTTCTCTCTTTCTTCCGCGTTTGGAGCGAGCGTTACGCTCTCTCCACCAACCGAGGAAATGGGAGCCGACGGACAGCAAGAGGGCAATCACCACTAAGATGTAATACCCAAGAAGCTGCCATTTTGATAGATGAATCGGAATGTAGGAACAACCTACAATCACGATGACTATCAAGGGAGCCAGCGCAATCATCCAGCGATAGCCCTTCCGGGCCGTTAAGCCAGTGATCAACCAGAATGCTGCCAAGCCTGCTCCCAAAGAGACGATAGTCTCTATATTGAGAGGGATAGTCGGGATGATCAGAAACAACGGGAGCAATAAAGCCACCGCACCAACAGTTACAGTTTTCACGACATCATTTTGTTTCATCATGTTTATTTCCTCCTTTTGTTAATCGTGAATTGTACTAGGAATCTTCCTAGCTGCTACATATTCATTATACCACATTTTACATAAAAAAGCAAATTTGAAAAATTCAAAAAATTTCATTGACTTATTATGGTAAAAATGATACAATATATACCGTTATGATAGATTGCATGTAATATGCAATTCCGTAACAGTATATTTATTTTGTATAAGACAAATATTTCAAAAATATGACAAAAAATCTTATATAAAATAAATCAAAAAAGTAAAATTTAGGAGGTGAAATTTAAGTGCCAACAATTAATCAATTAGTAAGAAAAGGAAGACAAACAGGAGTAACAAAATCAAAATCTCCAGCTTTACAACATGGATGGAACTCAAAAAATAAGAGATTAACAAACAACAGAGCCCCACAAAAAAGAGGAGTTTGTACAGTTGTTAAAACAGTTACACCTAAGAAGCCAAACTCAGCTTTAAGAAAAGTTGCCAGAGTTAGACTTTCAAATGGTTATGAAGTTACATCATATATTCCAGGTATTGGACATAACCTACAAGAACACAGTGTTGTATTAATTAGAGGTGGTAGGGTAAAAGACCTTCCAGGTGTTAGATACCACATCATCAGAGGAACATTAGATACAGCAGGTGTTAAAGATAGAATGCAAGCGCGTTCTAAGTATGGAGCTAAGAAACCTAAAAAATAATTAAAATAAATGAAATCAGGCATCTTGCACATTTTCGCTAAATAATCCAAACTTCGACGTACAAAACGTACGCCTTCAGCTTGTATTATTTATCAAAAATGCACAATATACCTAATTTGTTTTATTTTAAGAAAAACAAATTGAAAGCAGCAACTTGCTTTGAATTCGTTTTTAATGATTAAGGTTAGAAGTAAAAAGAAAAACAAATTGAAAAAGAACTAGTGCTTGTACTCTTACTAAACTTAAGGTACTTAAATTTAGATAGAATATATAGCACTATACGGGAAAGGAAACTTTTCAGAGTACCTAGAATACTCTATTGAGTATTCAATAAAGGAGGAAACATCAAATATGACATTATATATTCACAAGGGGAGGGGACATACCTTAACCTAAGTGGGATATCTAATAAGAAAGATGTGTCCCCTGACAAAGATATTTAAGGAGGGAAGAATAGTGCCAAGAAAAGGATATGTAGCAAAAAGAGATGTTTTACCAGATCCAATTTACAATAGCAAAGTTGTTACAAAATTAGTAAACAATATCATGCTAGATGGTAAAAAATCTGTAGCACAAAAAATCGTATATGATGCATTTGACATCATAAAAGAAAAAGAAGGAAAAAATCCACTAGAAGTTTTTGAAGCAGCTTTAGAAAATGTTATGCCAGTTCTTGAAGTTAAAGCAAGAAGAGTTGGTGGTGCAACATACCAAGTTCCATTAGAGATTAGACCAGAAAGAAGACAAACTTTAGGATTAAGATGGATTGTAACATATGCTAGAAACAGACATGAAAAAACAATGGCTGAAAAATTAGCAGGTGAATTAATTGATGCTGTAAACGGAAACGGTGGAGCATTCAAGAAGAAAGAAGATACACATAGAATGGCTGAAGCTAATAAAGCTTTCGCACACTATAAATGGTAAAATTTAGAGAGGGGGAAAATAAACATGGCAGGAAGAGCATACCCACTTGAAAGAACAAGAAATATAGGAATAATGGCTCATATTGATGCTGGTAAAACAACAACAACAGAGAGAATATTATTCTATACAGGAAAAACTCATAAAATAGGAGAAGTTCATGAAGGTGCAGCAACAATGGACTGGATGGAACAAGAACAAGAAAGAGGTATCACAATTACATCTGCTGCGACAACATGTTTCTGGAACAATAATAGAATTAACATTATTGATACACCTGGACACGTTGACTTTACAGTAGAAGTTCAAAGATCTTTAAGAGTTCTTGATGGTGCTGTTACAGTTTTAGCTGCTAAAGGTGGAGTTCAACCACAAACAGAAACAGTTTGGAGACAAGCTGATAAATACAAAGTTCCAAGAATGGTATATGTAAACAAAATGGATGTTACAGGTGCTAACTTTGAATTATGTATTGACCAATTAAAAAATAGATTAAAAGCAAATGCAGTAGCAATCCAATTACCAATTGGAGCAGAAGACAATTTCAAAGGAATTGTTGATTTAATTAAAATGAGAGCTTTTATTCATAAAGATGATTTAGGAAAAGAAATTGAAGAAACAGATATTCCAGATGATATGAAGGAAGAAGCTAAAAAACATCGTGATATTATGATAGAAGCTGTTGCAGATCAAGATGAAGAATTAATGATGAAATACCTAGAAGGTGAAGAATTAACAGAGGAAGAAATTAAACGTGGTTTAAGAAAAGGAACAATTGATAACACAATCGTTCCAGTATGTTGTGGTTCTTCATATAAAAACAAAGGTGTACAAGAATTATTAAATAACATCGTTGACTATATGCCATCACCATTAGATATTCCACATATCAAAGGTGTTGACTTAGAAGGTAATGAAATTGAAAGAAAGACTTCAGATTCAGAACCATTTGCAGCATTAGCATTTAAAATTGCAACAGACCCATTTGTTGGAAAATTATGTTTCTTTAGAGTATATTCAGGTACATTAGAATCAGGTTCTACTGTATTAAACTCTAATAAAGATAAAAAAGAAAGAATCGGAAGAATCTTACAAATGCACTCAAATCACAGAGAAGATATAGAAAAAGTATATGCTGGTGATATTGCAGCTGCAGTAGGATTAAAAGAAGTAACAACTGGAGATACATTATGTGATATGAATAATCCAGTTATCTTAGAATCAATGGAATTCCCAGAGCCAGTTATCGATATCGCTATAGAGCCTAAAGATAAAGTTGCTCAAGAAAAAATGGCAATTGCATTGACAAAACTTGCTGAAGAAGATCCAACATTTAAAACATATACAAACCAAGAAACAGGACAAACTATCATTGCTGGTATGGGTGAATTACACCTAGATATCATTGTTGATAGATTAAAAAGAGAATTCAAGGTTGAATGTAATGTTGGTAAACCACAAGTTGCTTACAAAGAAACCATTAGAAATAAAGTAAAAGTTCAAGGTAAATTTATTCGTCAATCTGGTGGTAAAGGACAATATGGTGACGTTTGGTTTGAAATGGAACCATTAGAGCCAGGTAAAGGAATCGAATTCGAAAGTAAAATTGTCGGAGGAGCAGTTCCTAAAGAATATATTAAACCAATTGAACAAGGTATGAGAGAAGCAGCAGAAAGTGGTATTTTAGCTGGATATCCAGTTATCGATTTCAAAGCAACATTAGTTGATGGTTCATACCATGAAGTTGACTCTTCAGAAATGGCATTCAAAATTGCCGCATCTATGGCTTTCAAAGAAGGTTGTAAACAAGCTAAATCAGTTATATTAGAACCAATCATGAAAGTAGAAATAACAGTTCCAGAAGAATACATGGGAGATGTTATTGGTGATGTAAACTCAAGAAGAGGTAGAATGGAAGGTATGGATGGAAATGATGGAATGCAAGAAATCCATGCATTTATACCATTATCTGAAATGTTCGGTTATGCAACAGACTTACGTTCTAAAACACAAGGTAGAGGAACATACTCTATGGAACCTTCTCATTATGAAGAAGTACCAAAATCTGTTTTTGAACAAATTGTTGCTTCTAGAGCAAAAAAGGACTAATTTGACATAAAATCACTATCTTGCACATTTTTATTAAGATAAAGCAAACCTCGATGTACAAACAACGTACACCTTCGTCTTGCTTTACTTAATAGAAATGCACAATATAGCAATTTTATGCCAAATTGAGAAATATTAGTATAAAATTTTAAATAGATAAGTATTCTTATAATATTTACTTAAAAAAGCTTGATTTTTTCAATAAAATGTTATAAAATGCTTATACGAAAAGAAACTTACGTTATTAAATTTAAATTATATAAACAGGAAAGGGAGGCGTGCGAAAGCCTATCCTTTACCTAATTAAAAGGAGGAATTAAAAAATGGCAAAAGCAAAATTTGAAAGAACAAAGCCACACGTTAACATTGGTACAATCGGACACGTTGACCATGGTAAAACAACAACAACAGCAGCTATTACAAAATATTTATCATTATTAGGAAAAGCTAAATATGAAGCTTATGATCAAATCGAT